>JAUYOH010000123.1 GCA_030695925.1 Candidatus Omnitrophota bacterium | reverse complement strand
GCTGGAACGCCATCTCGGATGCTGATCTCGCGCGTTACATCATCAAGAAAGGATCCGAGTGGGGTGTAGGTCAGACAATAGCCGAACTTATCGATACGACCGAATTCATGTATCCGGTAGGCGAGACGGGCGTTGTCACGTTTATGATAAAGGCTATAGACACCTCGGGCAACGAATCGGCAGCTCCCGGGATCGATACGCTTATGATAGTGCCACCTCCCGAGATGAACTTTATAAACACATTCGATCCGTGGAGCGTAAATCACGAGTATAAATTATCGAATCTCGCGCTCGTGAAACGTAATGATTATAACTTGGGTTACGTCAGGAATGTCTTCGGTCTTATGACTCAAACCTTATGGGAAGACAGGGAGGCGGAAGGTAAGACTTGGGAACAACAGGAAGCGGATCTCGGCCTTATACTGGACGAACCGGTCAGGGCATCCGGCTATTACGAGATGTTGAAAGCTATTGATCTTGAGACAATATTCGAATTCAAGATATTTACGGATGTTCTTTACAGGAACGTCTCGGGAGGAAGTCTCGCCATACAGATTTCCGTAAGCGAAGACGGGGTTAACTTCTCGGCGTTTACCGATATAAATGCCAACGCCACACACAGGGCCAGATACGTAAAGTTTAAATTCACCCTCTTTGCGACCGAACCGAACAATAACGTCTATTTTTACGCCTGTTCTATCTTCATAAACGCTCCCTCAGTTAGAGTGGCATGGGCCAAGGATGTCGCGATACCTATTGCCGGAAAGACGATGATATTCGGCGCGGGGTTCAGTTTCCCGCCGAGAGTTAATACAGCGATCGTTAACGGCGTAATAGGCATAATCATTTTAAGCAATAAAACAAAAGACCAGATGGATGCGCGGGTTTATGACTTGGCAGGCTCGCCGATCGGGACGGCCGAGATAGACTGGGAAGCGAAGGGGTATTAGATGGAAGGATACTGTATCACTTGTCAAAAGATTGTCGCGATGAAGGATGTTAAGTCGAAGACGCTTAAGAATCAAGACAAGGTCTACGAGGGCAAGTGCGAAGCTTGCGAGACTGTAATTTATAAAAGAAGAGGTAAATAATGGAAAGGCATTATTTCGATCATAATCAGCCGCAAGGTTCCATGTCGCTCATGAACCTGCGAAACAGTTTAAGGGCCCTCTTTCAGGGCGATATCATGCCGTTACGCCCGAGAGCGAGTTTTGTTCTGGACGATATGGAATACGCGACCGATGGTCAGGCTCAAAGCGCGTGGAGTGGCGCCGGCTGCGCGGTCACTCATTCCGTAATAAAGCAGGAAGGGA
>JAUYOH010000120.1 GCA_030695925.1 Candidatus Omnitrophota bacterium | reverse complement strand
CCATATATGGGGGAATTTTTCCAGCCGTAAATGCTCTTTGACTTCAGCCAGCTCTTTCAATTTTGTCCAATATCTCCTGAGGCGTGATCATAGTGCCGCGGGAAATATTCACGCCCGCGACTTTGAAACGTCCCCTTGAAGCCCGCTCCACCTCTCTTATCAATTGACCCATGTTCATCTCGCAGACGATCACGGTCTTGACCTTTTTCCCTAATCTTTCAAAAACAAAATCCGGAAAAGGCCAAAGGGTCTTCAGTTTGATCGAACCGACTTTTAGTCCTCTCTTTCCCGCTTCCCTCGCAGCGTGCCTGGCTGACCTTACGGTCGCCCCATAAGAGCACAGGACTACGGTTGCATCTTCTAAATTCTCAGTTTCAAACAAACAGATCTCCCTAATCCGTGAATTAACCTTCTCGTGCAACCGCCTGATCAGATTCTCGGTCTTTCCGGGATCGGTCGTGGGAAATCCGTCGAGGTCATGGATTAATCCGGTAACATTAAAATGAAATCCCTCTCCAAAATTGGCAATACGGGGGACGCCATTAATCGAATCCGCGGCAAATGGTAAATATTTTTCACCGGGACCCCCTTTAGGCCGGGGCCTATCCGATAGTTTCAAATCCGCAGCTTCGGGAAATTCGACTTTCTCGTATAAATGGGCTACGACCTCATCCGATAGTAAAATAACCGGGGTACGTAAACTCTCAGAGAAATTGATCGCTTGCACAGTCAGCTCATACATCTCTGCGACTGAAGAAGGACAAAGGACGACAGCGGGATGATCTCCGTGTGTGCCCCATCGGGACTGCATCACGTCGGACTGCGAGGGAGAAGTGGGCAGCCCCGTAGACGGGCCTCCCCTCTGCACATTCACGACTACACAGGGAATCTCGCAAAGACAGGCGTAACCAATAAGTTCCTGTTTTAAAGAAAAACCGGGACCTGAGGTCGCGGTCATCGTTTTTAAGCCCGCCAACGATGCTCCCAGGATAGCTCCCATGCTGGCAATCTCATCCTCCATCTGGATAAATTTGCCGCCCTCTTGCGGTAACCTCTTAGAAAGAATTTCCGCGATCTCCGAAGAAGGAGTTATGGGATAACCGGCAAAAAAACGCACTCCGCCGGCTATCGCGGCCTCCGCACAGGCCTCATTGCCCTGGATGAACTTTATTCTGTCTTTCGTTTCAATAGAAAGCATCTATTTTATTCTGAATCCAGTTTTTTCACATCCACCGCAAAATCGGGACACCTTACCACGCAGAGCATGCATTTGATGCACTGCTCAGGATACTTCACTATAGGTTTGCCAAACTTATCGGCGACAAATACTCCTTTAGGACAAAAGGCGATACAGATGCCGCACTTTTTGCACCATTTTTCATTTACGGTTATTTCGGCGCGCGCCTTTTGTTTTTTATCGACCTCTTCCATTCAGGACCGTATTTTACGTTAAATTAGATCGTCAAACTTAATATCAATCCCCAAAACGCCTAAAATATTATTCTCTTTGCTAAGGATCGGCGCGGAGACGGTAATACATAAAAGTTCGGTAACTTTGGAAGTATAGAGATCGCTAAAATAAACCTTTCGTTGCGCTATGACTTCCTTAAACCATGCGCGATCCGAAAAATCCCCGTACTCCTGTAATTTCTGTCTATAAAGTTCGACGTCTTTTTGCTGAGTAATATTTTTTGTAACTTTTCTACCGGCAGCATCAGTGATATAAATGAGCTTAATAAACGGGTTATTGTCCATCACCTTCTGTAAGATGGGCTCTTGTTTATCAGGGTCCATAGACATAATATCCGGTTCTTTAACCACATCTGAAATCAGCTCATAGGCTAAATCTTTGGCTTTAGCTTTAAGCGCTTCCAGTTCTGAAACGAATAGTTCCGGTAAATATTTCTTCGTTAATTCTATCATTTCCTGGTCTGAAATACTGGTTATTCTCTGGTTTTTATATTCGTCGGTTACCCATTCATTAATTTTCTGAGCGCCCGGGTTTTGTTTATCTAAGGCATCCGGGCCTTTTAAGCCGAAGAAATTGTTTATCCAGTAGACAATGCCCGCTATTCCCGACTTATCGGTTATTCCCACACCCATCGGCCTATTAAGCAGCTTGCGTGTATCAAAGATATTATAAATCATTTCGTTCTTGATGCCACCGTCCGCATGGATACCTGCGCGGGTTACGTTAAACTCATCTCCTACGAATGGATAATTTTTGGGAATAGACTCTTTTATCGCCTTTTTAAAATAATCGCCGATCTCGGTGATAACCGTGGTATCAACGCCGTTAAACTCTCCCTTTAACGCGACGTATTCTATGATTAAGCCTTCTATCGGCGGATTGCCGGTACGCTCTCCAAAACCCAACAGCGTGCCGTTTGCCGCAGAACATCCATAGAGCCAGGCAGCTTCAGCATTAATCAATACTTTATGAAAGTCGTTGTGACCGTGCCACTCAAGGCGTTCCGAAGGCACCCCGCCCTCTTCGATCAGTCCACGGATGAGCTTGGGCACACTGCGGGGAAGCGTGGCGTTAGGGTAAGGAACTCCGTATCCCAATGTATCACACGCCCTTATCTTTATGGGTATTTTGCTTTCATCCGCGCGCCGCATTAATTCCTGCACGAAAGGTATTATAAAACCATAAAAATCAGCGCGGGTAATGTCTTCCAGATGGCAGCGCGGTACAACTCCTTCCGCTAAAGCGGCATCCACTACCTCCAGGTAATCCCGCATCGCCTCTGCGCGATTCTTATTAAGTTTAAGAAAAATATGATAATCTGAGGCGGAGGTCAAAATTCCCGTTTCCTTAAGGCCCATCTGCTTGACTAACTTAAAATCTTCTTTCTTTGCTCTTATCCAGCCGGTTATTTCCGGATAGCGATAGCCCAACTTCATGCATTCCTCAACCGCTTTTTTGTCCTTATCGCTGTAGAGGAAAAATTCGCACTGCCTAATAATTCCTTTAGGCCCACCCAATTTATGCATAAGTTTATACAGCTCGACGATCTGCTCAACTGTATAGGGAGGTCGCGCCTGCTGACCGTCGCGAAAGGTAGTACAGGTAATCCAGTAATCTTCGGCTGGGATAGCTTTCGCAAACTCATTATCAAAGGTAATCTTGGGGATCATGTCATACCTAAACATCTCTTCATAGAGTTGCGGTTCTTTCACGTCCTGCAGGGTATATCGTCTTCCCATTTTATTTCCCCTTTTTTTGACCTATTTTTATTTCCATATGCCTTCCCGCTTCAGACAAAAGACTCGTGCCCTAAATTATATCAACCTCAAGTGGATTTGGCAACAAAATACGGTATGTTTAGGCTCAGGAAGGGAGCGTGATTATTCTAAATTAAGATTACGGGCAGGTTAAATCGATGTTAAAAATCCACTTTACTGTATCTTTCTTTTTGCCTTAAAATTTCGCCACTACTTCGGTTGACACTCCTGCTTGAATCTTTCAAACCCTATCCTTTCTATAAACATCCCCAGTCTTTCAGGAGTCCTGCCCATTTTTTCATACAGACCGATAATCCTCTCCATAGTATCTATAACCTCGCTCTCGCTAAGGTTATCTATAAGCCTTATGCCGATTCTCGGCCTTGCCCCTGCTGCTCCGCCAACAAATATCGCATATCCCTGCCGACAAGCCACTATCCCTATATCTCTAACCATAGGTTCCGAGCAGCATCTCGCACAGCCAGAAATAGAAATAATCATCTTAAAGGGTAGCATTCTACCCGAAAATTTCTCATCGAGTTTAAGGCCCAGAGAGAATGAATCCTGGAGGTTATTATCACAGATGAAACCACCGGAACAAATCTTTACCGGTCTTATGCAGAATCCTGCTACGCTAAACGTGGGAAGATCAAGTATCCGACGGAATTCCTCATTTCTCGTTTCTTCTGTTATCCCTCCGATTATTATCTCTGTGCCCAATTTTATTTTACTCTCAGGGAATTTCTCGCATACATCGGCTATCTTGCGTAAATCCTGGGGTGTCACCACCCCTGCGCGAAAATGCGGTGCAATAAATTTCTTGTCCTCTTTATCCAACCTCTTCATCACCATTCTTTTTACAAGAAAATTCATCGCTATCTATCCCTGATTTTACGTGACCCACTCCTCGGATAAAATCCCACCCTGCAGACTTACGACAATGGATTTAACCGGTATCTTCCTCTTAGCTGACTGCAAGGCCTGCTGCGCTATGGCCACCAGCCCCGCGCAACACGGCACCTGCATCGTCATGACCGTAAGGGTATTAATCTTGGCGTCGTCTATAAAAGATTGTATTTTTTCAACGTATACATCCTGTCCCTCATCCAATTTCGGACAGGCTATAGCGATGCTCTTTCCTTTAAGGTAATCCTTGTGGAAATCTCCCACGCTATAGGCCACGCAGTCCGCGGCCAAAAGCACATCCGCCTTTTGATAGTACGGCGCTTCGGGCGATACCAAATGCAGCTGGATAGGCCACTGCCTCAGCTGCGACTGGCGCGTTCCGCCTTCTTCTTTCCCACCCTTTGTGTCCTCTCTAAAATCCTGCATCCTTGAACCGGGGCATCCTCCTATTCCCATATCGCTCATTTTACTTCCTCCTTTTTTCTTTCCATTTTTTGGATTCTTCCCATTGCTTCCAACGCGAACTTTTCGCATCGATCTACCACCTCCTTATCCATCCTCTCTTCCGCCTCATTGAACTTGGCAAATAGCTCACCCACCTGTCTCGTAGAAAGACCCCGATCGATCCATGGGTATAATATCTCGTCTTCCTTCTTTATGTGCTCTGTCAAAAGATCTCTGTATGCGCTGAGGTGTTCAGCAATAGCTTTTCTATCCTTACTCTTAAGGGCTTCCGATACCGCCTTAACATGGCTACGCGCGGCCTCGTGATCCTGGAGTATAGTCTTAATGATATCCAGATTCTTATCTGTATAGCCAAACAATATATCCTCCTCTTTCGCGTGATGGAATTTGTCCGCGTAGGATCGGATGAAATCAAGCCCGTCCAGTACCAACTGCCTGCATGCCTCCGATTCGATGTCAATCTTTTCAAGGAACTCCGGTATCAGTTCCAGCCATCTCTTTATTAAGGCATGCTCATCCACCAGTCTCTTTATCGGCGGGGAATATTGTATCTTTCCGACGGGCGCCTTTCGGGCCATAGCTTTACCTTCCGGCTTCTTTATATCTCTGTCCGGATAGATGGCTTTTTCTATCCGGTACATAAGCTGCGCCTCCTGATCTGCGGGAAGGTTGTGTATGGCCACTATATCTTTTAAAAAACACGACCCCAGGGTGCACGGAACACAGCCTATGCTATATTCCTCGAGTATCCTGCCGACTTCCGGAAACTTCGTGATAATTTCTTTTATGGGGGCATTCAGATATTTTTCCATTATTAGCCTCTATTATAATTTAGCCTGCGTTTAGTTTTGATAAATATTTTAGTTTGGCTATCTTTTTTCCTGTTTCCGTAAGAAAAATTTTATCGAACATCGCGCTTAATTTTTCTTTATCTTTCACATCTACCTCGTCCTTTAAATTGACCAGCCAATCCGCGTCATACAATACCTTAAAGTTCTGTGTATTGATCTTCCCCGGAGAGTGGTGATGGGCAATGATCTGGCATGTCTCATCGATATCCTCTTTTTTAAATCCTACTTTAAGAAGGATAGCCCGCGCGATCGGAGGGCCTTCAGTCTCCTGGTAATGGCCTGCGGCCGATCCGTATTTCTCCTCGGCTACCTTTATCCCTACATCATGAAGGATGCTGGCAGGAATCACAATATGCCAATCTGCCTTCTCTCGTTTGAGTAATTCCTCGGCATAGCCCATTACCTTACGGGCATGACTTATTCTTTTGGCATCACTGCCGAAATAATATTCCAGTTCCTGCAAGAGTTTTTGTTTTATGGCTATGGTCTTATTTTGCATAAATTTATTGTAAAAGCGACTCTAAAGTGATAGATTTTAATTCTGCGATTACGTGCTGCTCTATGCTATCAATTTTTCTTTTTAAGATACAACTGTTTACCTCTGGACATTTCTTTTTTACAAAAAGACAATCATTGAATTTAAACGGCCCATGAAATATTCTTATTAAATCCACCAAGAATATCTCATCGGGTTTAAGCGCCAACATAAAGCCTCCCCCTTGACCTTTATAGGACTTAAGTATTCCTTTTTTGTTTAGTATCTGCAGTATTTTCCTCAAAAAAGAATGGGGTATCCGTAATTTTTTAACCAACTCGGAAACGGTTATAATTTTATTATTTTGGCTAGCAATATACCTTAGCGCCTTCATGGCATAATCTGTATCTCGACTAATTAATTTCATTTTTTATCATTATTCTAAATGATACCATTTTAGTATCATTTATATATAAAGTAAGTATAACATATATTTCTTACTTGTCAAGGGATATTTTAATTTGTCTTTTTATTACGGTGTAAGCTCTACCCAAAACATCCTCAAGCTCATCTTTTTTTACGCATAAAGGCGGGAATAGATAGACTATATTACCGAGCGGCCTTAAGATAAGATTCCTTTTAAGTCCCTCTTTATAGATCTTCAAGCCGATTCTCTCCTCAAAACTAAAACTTTTCTTGGTCTTTTTGTCCTTAACTAATTCCACGGCACCGATCAGGCCTACGTATCTCACATCCCCTACCGCGGGAAGCTGCCTGAATCTCTCAAGCCCGGCTGCAAATAAAGGCATTGTCTTCCTCATCTTCTCTAATGTCTTTTCTTCTTCAAAAACCTTAAGGGTCGCTAAGGCCGCGGAACAGCATATCGGATTCGCGGTATAGGTATGGCCGTGGTAAAAGGTCTTGTTCTCCTTATAATCCGCGTAAAATGCCTTATATATCTTATCCGTTGTCAGGGTCACGCCAAGCGGCAGGTATCCTGACGTAATCCCTTTAGACAGGCACATAAAATCCGGTCTGACGTCGGCGATATCGCAGGCAAACATCTTTCCTGTTCTTCCAAACCCAGTGGCTACTTCATCGACGATCAAATGCACATTATATTTTCGGGCTAAGGCCGCGACTTTTATCAGATATTCCTTCGGATATACGATCATCCCTCCTGCCGCCATAACCAGCGGTTCCAGGATTATTCCCGCTATCTCGCGGGATCTTTCTTTAAGCAACCGGGCAAGCGGAGTTATACAATCGATATTACAAGAATCTCGTTCCTTATTCATCGGACAACGATAGCAATACGGCGAGGGTATCTTATAAGAACGGAAGAATAATGGCGAAAAGACCTTATTAAATAGGTCCACCCCGCTTATGCTCATTGTCCCAACGGTGTCTCCGTGATAACCGCTATCTAAAGAGACAAATTTTACTTTTTCGGTGATTCCCTTATTCTGCCAGTATTGAAACGACATCTTGAGCGCTACCTCTACCGAAGTCGAGCCGTCATCCGAGAAGAATACTTTCGTCAATCCTTTGGGCGATATTGAAATGAGCCGTTCCGCCAAGAGAATGGCGGGTTTATGCGTGAAACCCGCGAATAAGACATGTTCCAAGGAATCCAATTGCTTCTTAATGGCCGCCTTTATCCGGGGATGGTTATGGCCGTGGACGTTACACCACCAGCTTGAGATGGTATCGTAATAAAAACGGCCCTTATTATCATAAAGTTTAACGCCTACCGCTTTCTCGATCAAGATAGGCGGAAATTTACGGCAATCTTTCATCTGCGTATAAGGATGCCAGATAAATTTTAAATCCTTCTTAAGCCATTTATCCATTAGAGCCGCTTGAATATCCTTTCTCCTATAGGCGCGAACCTCTTATATAATTTCTTATGACTCGGTTCCCATGATAATGTTCCAAAAATCTCTTGACCGCTTAACGCCCCTATTATGCGGGGATTGTCCTTAAGAATCCGCTTGTCTTCTTTCCTGAGATTATTAAAAACGAGGCCCACGATTCTGATCTTTCTTGCCCTTAACGCCTCGATAGTCAAGAGGGTATGATTGATGGCGCCTAATTTGTTGCCTGCCACAATTACCACCGGCAAATCCACTTCCTTGACTATATCTATCACCAAACGCTTATCCGTGAAAGGGACGAGGACACCTCCCACCCCCTCGATTATTACAAGATCAAAGTGTCTCGATAAAAAATTAAAACTTTTAATTATCTTATCGGCGGATATCCTCCTGTCTTCTATTTTACTTGCCAAATGCGGAGAGCATGCCGGTTTAAAGATATACGGCACCGCATAAGGCTGGTGTTCCTTTATCGCCGTCGCCTTACGGCCCATGATCTTAAGGTGTGTGGCGACATCCGAATGGGAAAACGAATCACAGCCAGTCTGTATCCATTTCTGGGTGATGACGCTATACCCTTTTTCAAAAAGATGCCTTGCCAAGCAGCCCGTAATGACTGTCTTTCCTACTCCTGTATCCGTTCCGACGATAAATACCGCCTTCATCGCCGGCCCTCGCAATAGAAGACTTGGTAGGTGGCGCTGATGCGCTTGAACTTATTCAAATAAACTTTCTCTAATCCCCTCAAGGCACGCGGCGTAAAAATAGTGCCGCCATTCATGCCATTGCCTCTTATTCCTGAAAATTTTATTTTATGCAACAAATCCTTAAGGCACGGAAATGATTCTTCATAGAAGGCTTCCTTTATCCGCACTTTTTTAAAATTTTCTTCGAGGAGTTTTATAAGTTCTTTTTTACCCATAAAATTATCAGTGACCGTAGATGCCTCCTTAAAAACATCCCTTAAGGAAGCGTTCAACTCCCGAAACGTAGCCGGACCGAATACGGAAAATAAGATTATGCCGCCTTTCTTAATGGCGGCACTGTATTTCTTTATTGTTTTGCCTAAATCACTAAACCACTGAAAAGAGGCGTTTGAGGTTATGCAATCGAAATCTTCTCTGATATCGACCGTCTCGGCGTCGGCTACGATAAATTCGATACTCTTGTCTTTTAATTTCTCAGAAGCAACGTCGATCATCTTCCCGGATATATCTATGGCTTTAAGGCTGGCGTTTTTGAACCTCTCTCTTAAAAGTAGGGTGTAATTCCCGGTGCCGCAGCCTATCTCGAGGATCCGGCGGAAGCCGTCTTCTCTCATTAACCCTAGAAGCTCTGAGGCCGCGCATTTCTGTATATCCGCGTATTTATCGTAAGTGGATGCATATTTTGAGAAATTTCTTATTATTGTTTCTTTATCCACAGGATAGGCCTTATCCATTACAAAATGTCTCCCTGAAATCGCGCTTCAAGAATGGGCAGTGTCCGGCGCCGGTTATCCGTATAAACTTTGCCTGCGGCAGCCGCGATCCTATCTCCTCGGCTTCTCCCAACGGCGCTATCGTATCTTCTGTGCCGTGAAAGATCCTTATCCTCTCCACCCGTCTCAATCTTTCGGGGTCTATAGATGCCTGCGATAGGTAATCCAGGCCGCGTATCAAATCTTCTGTCTTCATATCTTGAAGATAGCTCTTCAGCAAATTTTTCTTAAACCAGGCCAGGCCCTCTTTATCTTCCTCGGAGAAAGACTCGAGATAAAACTTATAGAGATAGGCTTTCTTATCCTTCACAAGAAGCCGTTTTATATCTGCCAGTCTTGCGGGGTCATATCTTGTTCGTATACTTACCAGGATAAGTTCGCCTATCGTATCGGGATACTTAGAGGCGAACTCAGCCGCCATAAATCCTCCCAAAGACCAGCCTAATAGAGAGATTTTGTCCGCGGATTTCCTCTTGAATATCTTCGATGATTCTACGGCTTTAAATATCCTGCAATCCGTTGCCCATCCCGGGATCAAGATAACAGTATCCTTAAATCCTGATATCATCTATAAGTTTTCCCAAAATTTCTTTACTATGATGGAAAGTCAGTGAAAACCTTAAACGCGATTCCCCCTCCGGAACTGTAGGCGGCCTTATGGGCAATACCCAGTATCCCTTTTCCTGCAACCTTTTTGCGGTATCCAATGTCTTCGCGTTATCGCCTATGATCACGGGGATTATCTGCGACTGGCCTCTTACCTCAAACCCCTCGGCCTTCAAGCCGTCGCGAAAATACCGTGCCTGCTCTAAGAGCTCATCTCTCCGGTAAGGCTCTTTTTCCACTAAATCCAAACTTACCAGATTACAGGCGATTATTACGGGGGGTAACGCTGTAGAATATATAAAACTTCTGCAGGTATTGACCAGATATTCGACCGCCTTCTTGGACGTCGCAAGATAAGCGCCGAAACCCGCCAATGCCTTGCTGAAAGTCCCCATAATAAAATCTATCTTTTCCTCGAGGCCTTCCTCCTCGACTACCCCGCCGCCGTTTTTGCCGAATATACCCGTGGCATGGGCCTCATCGACAAAAATTTCACAATTATGCCTTTCCTTTAGGCGCACTAATTCTCTTAAGGGGGGCCTATCGCCGTCCATACTAAATATCGTCTCGGTGATTATAAGGGCTTTATTGAACCTGCCTCTTTCTTTCTTAAGTAACGAATCGAGATCTTCGAGATTGTTGTGTTTAAAACGGAAAAATTTAGCCCCTGAGAGTAGTACGCCGTCGATAATACTGGCGTGGCTTAAACGATCGAGGAATATGCAATCGCCCTTTCCGTAAAGCGAGCTTATGATGCCCACATTCGCCTGATAACCGGAATTAAAGAAGAGGGCCGCTTCCTTATTCTTGAATCGCGCTATTCTCTCTTCCAGCCGATGATGCAACTCAAGGTCGCCGCTCATAAGCCGTGAGGCGCAAGCGGCCGTGCCGAATTTCTCCATAGCTTTTTTGGCTTCTTCTGCGAGTTTAGGATGTCCCGATAAGCCGAGGTAATCGTTTGAGGAGAAATCAATATATTCTTTTTTGTTAACGCGGATCCTGCCTTTGTCACGCCAAGAGACAGGCTTTAAAGTCCTTAACAGGCCTTCCCGCTCTCTTATTTTTAAAAACTCTTCTATTTCTGCCATAATTTTTCTATCTCTTCTATCAACTTCCGGTCCTCATTTACTTCTCTTCCTTTGATCGTGAGGTATCCGCCGATAATCATCCCGTTTGCGCCGGCCATAAATGCCATGGCCTGAAAATCCTTGAGCACAGATTCCCTGCCTGCCGCTATCTTGATGATCTTATCCTTTAAGATAATCCTGAAGATGGCTATCGTCCTTATCGCCTCATGGCAGGAAAGAGTCTCCCGTGTTTCCAGCGGAGTGCCTTTTATGGGGACCAACACATTTATAGGCACCGAATCCACATCCAATTCCTTCAGGCAAATTGCCATCTCGACCCTGTCTTCCAAAGTTTCGCCCATACCGATTATGCCTCCGCTACAGACTTCAAGCCCCGCCCTTTTGGCGGCCTTGATAGTCCTTATCCTATCCTGAAATGTATGAGTAGTAACAATACGCGGAAAATAATCGGGTGAGGTCTCGATGTTGTGGTGATAACGGGAAAGGCCGGCTTGTTTTAGTGAGATAAAAGCCCCTTCATCCAAACTGCCCAATGAAGCGCACATCTTGATGCCGATTTTGGATGTCACCTCCGCGATGGCGTCGCAGGCTTTGCCTAATTCTTCTTTGGAGAGGGCTTCTCCGCTGGTGACTATATCAAATCTCTCGGCTCCTATATCTTTGGCGCGCTTGGCCGCTTCCAATATCTCCTCTTTTGCCTTGAACGGATAAACGGACGCTCCGGTCTGATGGCGGGCGGACTGCGCGCAAAACTTGCAATCCTGATTACAGAGGCCGGATTTGGCGTTCAATATGCTGCATAATTCCAATCTCGAGCCTACCGCTTCCTGCCTTACCTTATCCGCCATAGAGATAAGTTCGGGCAACGGCAATCCCAAGAGCATTTCTATCTCTTGCCTTGACATAACGAATGTCTCTCTTTGTAAACTATTTTAATATATTTGGTTTACAATTACAAGGGGAGATTATTTCGAGAGCCTTACGTATATTCTCTGAGCTAGATCTTCATCTATGGCAAACTGGCTGTGCCCTATTTGAAAGACATAGGAAGGAAATTTCTGGAGGAGGACTATTGATACGCCGGGTATTGCCCCTATACTTAAAAGTTTCTGCATCTGGTTTGAATCTTTGGCCTGAAGATAGCCGATCTGGCCCTTATCTTTTACTTCGAGTTCGGACAGGGGGGCGATGATCCTCGATAATTTTTTGGTCTTTTTCTCCGCGCAGCATCTTCCGGGCGGAATGGGTTTACCATGCGGGCATGCCTTAGGATGCCCCAAAAGGCTGCAGACATTGTCTTCCAATCCCCTATGAAGAAGATGTTCAAACTTGCAGCTGACCTCATCTATCATCTTCTTCTTTATATCCAGAACATCCACCAGTAATCTCTCAGCGAGCCGATGCCGGCGTACACATGCCATAGCCTCTGATTTGCCTTTTTCTAATAAATGAACATGATCTTTATCTATACGAATAAATCCCAATTTAGACAACGCTTCACACGCCGGTTCATCGCGGCATGCGCCAAGATCAAGCGATTTCTTGCCCTCTTCCATCTTAATCCAAAGGGCTTCCAGTATCTCTTCAGCTTGTTCGGATAACATATTAACCTCGTCTTAATTTCATTATAGATGAATGTTAAAGAGTGTCAAGGCCATATTCACTAAATAACCGATACTAAACGAGAAAAATAAGATGAATACCGACATCGCGATACCCATACGCATGCCGCGTTCCTTGATATTCATCAATAGCTGCGCAATGCAAGGTAGAAACAAGGTGATGGTCACGCAGGCGATGACCAGCTGATTTCCGCTTAATAATCCGGCGCTCTTTAGATCGTATAAACCGGCGGCGCCGTAATCTCTTCGAAAGAAACCGAACAGGAATGCGACAGAAGCTTCGGAAGGCAGGCCGATCCAGCGGACCGGGTATTCCAACATCCTGACCAGCAGGCCGAAGACGCCGGTTATCTGTCCGATCCAGATGAATATACTGGCGAAGATAAACAGGGGCAGCACCTCAAGGAAATACCATTTAAGCCTGCTCCAGGTCTTGCGCAATATATTAGACAGCTGCGGCAGCCTCAGGGGCGGTATCTCCATATAAAAACTCGGCAGCTCCCCCGGCATTATCTTCGACGCCAAATAACCAATAAAAAGAAATACGCCTATTATCACCGACAGCCATATGACAAGTCCTAAGGGTTTGTTCTCCAGCAGGGCGAGTATTACGCCCATCTGCGCCGAACACGGTATCGCCAACGCCAAAAGTAAAGTAGCGATTATCCGTTCGCGCTTGGTAGGAAGCGTCCTGGTAACCATGGTCGCCATCGTGCTGCATCCCAACCCGAGTACCAGGGGAATCACGGCTCTCCCTGAAAGGCCGATCTTCTTAAAAATCTGGTCGATCAGCATCGCGAGGCGCGGCAGGTAACCCGTGTCCTCTATTATCGCGAAGGCGAAGAAAAACGTCGCCACAATAGGGAGGATTATCGCAACGGAATACCTGACACCCAATGTTATTATGCCGTATTCGCCGACTAAAAGATCCTGCAATAATTTAAAATGGATGGCGCTATTTACGGCATTAATCATAAAGGGATTGATATATTTACCAAAGACCGTATTTTCCAGAAAATCGACTAATACGCCGGCCCCGAAATTCCCCACGAATTTATAAAGGCCGTAATACATTACCGCCAGAAGTATCGGCCCCCCGATCCAGGGGCTCATCATCATCCTGCTTAAGGCCTCCCTGAGGTTAAATATGCGTCTCTCTTTAACGCTCATTACGGAGGTGGTTATGCGGCTTGACTCTTTCTGGCGGCGTTCGCTTATAATGTAGTTAAGTGGATGCAAATAATGGGATTTGGCCTCGCGGACAATATCGGAGATAGCATCGATTCTCTCTTTTTCGCTATTCTTTACGAGTTCAAATATCTCCTCGTCTTCCTGAAGTAGCAATAAAGAGACCGCGCGCTTCGAAATCCTATATTCCGACTTTAGAAGCTCCTCTAATTTTGAAAGATATACCTCTAGAGGATCGTCATAACCGATATTTTTAACAAAATCTTTTAACATGTTCCTCTATTTTGCCTCTCAAGATATCCATGCCAGAGCCGGTAGTACCGACTGTCTTAACGACGGGGATATTTAATTCTTTCCCAAGCTTATCCGTGTCAATATCGATCCCCAGATTTTCCGCTTCATCGAATATATTGAGGACGAGGAGAACGGGCAGACCCGCTTCCAAAAGCTGCAATGTCATCACGAGCATCCTCTCGAGATTTTTCGCGTCGATAATGTGAAGAATCAGGCGGGGATTTTCGTTCAATAGGATAGAGCGGCCTACCCTCTCTTCTTCCGAGATCGGCAGGAAAGAGTACATACCCGGCGTGTCGATGACCTCAAATTCCTCTCCCCCTATCTTGCATTTACCCCGGGAGACCTCTACGGTCGTCCCGGGATAATTGGAGACGTCGGCATAGCTTCCGGTAAGGTTATTGAACATGACGGACTTACCCACATTAGGCGAACCAACTATAGCTATCTTACGCATCATTTTAGTAGAGGCATTATATCATTAAAATGGGATCCCGACAATCATCCTCGTCTGTAAATCGTCAGTTTTAGCATTCGCACCGAATACAGCCCCTGCCGAGACCCAAAATCTGTCGGTAGTAAGCGATAATGTGGGCCCGACGGCATATTTTTCTTTAGAATAATTACCTTTTGACTCCACCCCAAATTTTAAAGAAGGCAAAAATTCATAACTTATGCCGGTCGCGTATTCATGCTCGGTCACGCCATCAGAGTCCAGTTCCTGTTTGAGTATTTGATTGTAGGCAACATTGAATTTTTCTATGTCTTTGGCCAAGACGATCTTGCCTTCCAATACATTCGGCTTTTCTAAATTGTCATTTCTTATATATTCAAGATATAGCAGGGTATCGACGGGAAGCTTATTTTTTTCCGCGATCCTGTATCTGGTCCTAAGTTTAAAGCCGTCGTATTCAAACTTATCGGATGTCTCTGTATTAGATTGCTTAAATTGCTGATACATGCTTACATCCCAATGATCCGTAATACCGTATTCCAATTCCAACTGGTGTTTCCAGGTATTGACCTTCGACTTGCCTGTATCCGGCAATTCTGTAGTCAGATAATACTCGACTTCGGCCATCCCTTTAGGCATAGTTTTATATTCGTAGGTCCAGACATAGCTCCTCCTGTCGGCATAGCTATTTGAGGTAACGCTAAACATTAAAATCAAACTAAAGAACAGCAACAAATATCTTCTCATTTTCCGTCTCCTTTTTTATGATTTTGATTTTCATTATCATTGTTATCGCAAAAAAATTATTCACCCTTGCATCCCGGTATCTTCTTTTCTTCGACGCCTTTCTTTTCTTCGATGACTTGTAAGTATTTCTTCTGATCCGCATTAAACAGGGCTGCGCAGTCCGGGCTGCAGAAGTAGTAAATCTTCCCTTCATAGCTTACCTTTTTCGAATCCGGTTCTATGTTAAAGGCTCCCCCGCTTACGGGGCAGACCACTTTATTACCTAAGAACTTAGGATAGGCTGCCGCTTCTTTTAAAAATGCGGTTGAAAATAAAATAAGAAGCAGGCTTAAAAGAAAAACCTTCTTCGTCATCTTAATCACCTCCTTTCTATGTTAATTTTGATTTTCATTATCATTGTTATCGCAAAAAAATCACGTCCTATTTTTTACATCTCTTGCATATTCCATATAATTCCATGCGGTGTCTTTGAGGATGGAATCCGTGGGCTTTAAACAACCTTTCTTGTAAATGCTCTATCTCCCCATCTACCACCTCGACGAACTTGCCGCACTTCGTGCAGATAAGGTGGTCGTGATGCCTGTGTTCATAAAGGTGCTCGTACCTGCTCGTGCCGTCTTCAAACTTCAACTCGCGGCAAAGCCCGCATTCGCAAAGCAATTTTAGGGTCCTGTAAACAGTGGCGTATCCTATATTCGGATCCTTCTTCTTAATGATCCTGTAGAGCTCATCCGTGGTCAGGTGTCTATCGATGCTCAAAAACACATCCGTTATCTCCTTCCTCTGCTGGCTGTGCTTGAGGTTACAAGTCGCAAGATAGCCCTCAAATATCTTTTCTTCCTTTTCTATCCCCATAGACAGCTCCCTAAAATGATATTGAAAATCATTATCAAGATATCATAATAAAAATTATTTGTCAAGAAAAATCTTTAAGGACATCTCTTATGTCTATATCGTCTATATTTTCCTCGACCAAGGGCGGCCTTCCCCCGATGCCGCTTTTGTCTTCATATGTCTCTTTCTCGGCTCGATAAATTATCCCTATCGGGATCCTGTCGCCCCATTCAGTGGCCTTCTCAAATGCGACAATTCTGTCATTCGGATTATAGGACGGGTCGTCGTTGACTTTATAGACCCTCTTAGAGTACCATTCATAGGTATTCTTTTTGTTAAATGAGACGCAGGGCTGTAATACATCTATTAGTGCAAAACCCTTGTGTCTTATGCCTTCCAAGATCAATGATGTAAGATGGTCGCCATCGGCAGAATACCCGCGGGCGACAAACCCCGCTCCTAACGCGATCGCTATCTCAAGCGGCCTTATGGGTTCCAGTATCACGCCTTCGGTCTGGACTTTCGTCACCATGCCCGTGTCTGTCGTGGGCGAGGCCTGTCCTTTAGTGAGCCCGTATATCTGATTATCGTGGACGATTACGGTTATGTCAAGATTGCGCCTTATGTTATGCATGAAATGGTTGCCGCCCTCTCCGTAGCAATCCCCGTCGCCGGTGGTAACCAATACGGTCAGCTCGCGGTTGGCCATCTTGGCACCAGCTGCCGCCGGAAGCGCTCTTCCGTGAAGCCCGTTAAAACAGTTGCTCTTCACATAATGCGGCAATTTCGCCGCTTGTCCTATACCGGAGACCAGCAGGATATCTTTAGGCGGCCTACCGAGTTTCACGAGGGCCTGCTTGACCGCGGTCAATATCCCGAAATCCCCGCAACCGGGACACCAGGCAATTTCATCATTACTCTTAAAATCCGCGATATCCATTCTTACATCACCTCCCTTACGCGCCGCATAAGGTAATCTAAATCAAAAGGCCTGCCGTCGAATTTCAATATGGACTTCTCTATCTTGACTCCGGTCTCGCGACGTATTAACCTTGCGAGCTGTCCCCCGGCGTTGTTCTCGACTGTTACTATCCTCTTCGCATCTTTTAGCAAACTTGTTATTTCCGCGGCGGGAAAAGGCCAGACCTGAGACAGATGAATAAATCCTATCTTATCTTCCTTCATCCGATCAGAGACCTCCTTCATGACTCCGTAAGTAGAACCGAAACCGATAAGCAAAATTTTGGCCCCTTCTATATTATAACTGGTAGGCTTTTCTATCTCGCCGGAAAGGCCCGCCATTTTTTTATAGAATCGCTTCGCGACCATCTTTACGCGGATTTGCGCGTCTTCGGTAATGTGGCCTTCCTCCGTATGTTCATCGCTATCAGCGTAAATGACGCCGTTAATCCACGAAGGTATCGCCAGAGGAGATACGCCGGATTCGGTAAGTTGATATCTCTTATAATCGGTTATTTTCGGCGAATCCTCTTTCGAGATGATATAGCGCTTGACCTTCGCTTTATTCAAATCAAACTTCTCTATATCCCGATATGATTCCGCCAAGTGCTGGTCGGTCATAATTAAAACCGGGATTTGATATTTCTCCGCGAGATTAAACGCTTTTACCGTTAAATAAAAGGCCTCCTCAGCAGTGCCGGGCGCGAAAATTGCCCTCGTGAACTCACCGTGACCGGCGTGAATAAGAAAATCGAGGTCCGCCTGTTCTGTCCTCGTCGGAAAGCCCGTAGCCGGAGCCGGCCTCTGGGCATCAACTACTACTATCGGCGTCTCAGTCATCCCCGCAAGGCTTAGGCCTTCTACCATCAACGCAAAACCTCCGCCGGAAGTGGCTGCCATCGAGCGGACACCGGCATAAGAGGCTCCGATTATCATATTTATAGCCGCGATCTCATCCTCCGCCTGTTCCACGACTATGTTAAACTTCTTCGCGTAATCAGCCATAAAATTCATTATAGAAGTGGAGGGCGACATAGGATATGCTGAATAAAATTTACAACCGGCCCTGATAGCCCCCAAGGCAATTGCCTCATTGCCGTTTATCATTAGATTTTCTTTTGCGCTGCCTTCTCTTATAGCGAAGATATCGGGTTTAAAATTGTCCCTCGAAAAATCGTATCCGGCCCTCGCGGCCTCTATATTTTTTACGATGACTTCTTCATTCTTGGCGGCAAATGTGCTCCTCAATATTCCGTCTAAATATTTAAATTCTATCCTTGTAATGCCGCCTAAGACTCCCAACGCCACGGAATTGACGAATAACTCGCTACTCCCTATCTTATTTGCCAAATCGTAAAAAGGGACATCAAAGAAGGCTTTGCCTGTATCGGTAATATTAAATTTTTTCCTGTCCAGTACCAGTATGCCCTCAGAGGATACCTTTTCCCTGTGAAGCGCAACACTGGGTTTATCCAACGCCACGACGATGTCGCTCTTCTCGCGTAGGGTATATAAATGCCTGCCGGAGATCCGCAACTGGAAAAAGTTATTGCCTCCCCTTATCCTCGACATGACATCCTGGCTGGAAAAGATATATAGCCCCATCTTATTAAAGAGCCTGCGCAGCGCAGCCCCTATGGTCTGCATCCCCTGTCCCGCTTCGCCGGCGATCTTTATGGTAAGTTCATCCATCAAAAACTCTCCGCTGTCTTTCTGGCGATCGCCTGCGCTTCTTCTATCTTCTCTTTTTGCAATTCAGGGCCCATATCCATCGGCTGAGCGTTGATAAATATTATATCCGTTATCCCGACAAAGCCGAAGATGGCGCGCAGATAGGGCTCTTGCGTGTCATACTGCCGCATCCCGCCGGCGCTATAATCGCCGCCGCGGCTCGTAACAACCGCCATCTTTTTACCCTTTACAAGGCCCTCGGGGCCTTTTTCCGTATACCGGAAAAGATATTTGGGCTGGATGATGATATCTATATAATGTTTTAATTTATAGGGTATGCCGAAATTCCACATAGGGACGCTGAGCAGATAGGCATCGGCCGAGAGAAACCTTTCGATATGCGATATTATTTCTTCCCATGCCTCTTTAAACTCTCCCGAAAGGTCTTTGCCGCCGAGAAGGATATATTTGCCATCCACCCTTTTAAGGGTCAGTGAGGGCAGTTCCTCCTTAAAAAGGTTCAGTTCCTCTATCGTCAAATCCGGATGTTTCTCTTTGAGAGCCTTAAGGAAAGTATTTGAGACCTGAAGCGTTCTGGATTCGTCTTCTCTGGGCGTCGCGATAATGTGTAATAACTTCTTCATCTTTATTCCTCCTTAAATTATCGCGAAGGCGGGAATTAAAATGTGCCGCTACTCTTATTTCTTCGGATATGCCTTTATAATCTTTTGTTCGACCTTCGGTTTATCGAATTTACCGGTGGGCGTGTTCTCTATCTTCTCGACTACATCATAACCCGAAACGACTTCGCCAAAGATCGTGTGTTTCATATCAAGCCACGGTGTCTTTGCCGTCGCGATAAAAAACTGACTGCCGTTCGTGTTGGGGCCGGCGTTAGCCATAGCCAAAAGCCCCGGCTTGTCAAGCTTGACTTCAGGGCTGACTTCGTCATTAAAGGGCTTTCCCCAAAGTGATTTTCCGCCCCTGCCGGTACCCGTCGGGTCGCCTGCCTGTATCATAAAACCTTTTATGACCCGATGGAATATCGTCCCGTCATAATATCCCTTCTCAGCAAGACCGACAAAATTCTCACACGCCTTGGGAGCGACCTCGGGCATAAGCTTTATCTCTATCATCCCCTGAGTCGTCTCCAGCACAACGGTCTGATTATTCATCGCGGCAGCTCCTTCAGAAAGATTAGCGATGGAAAGAAAAATACAGAATAATAACAAAACGGTCTTTATCATCTTCTTTTTTTCAGTATTGAAAGGTATTATATGCGTCCGGGTCTATTATATCAATAGATATTTACGCCTGATCCTGCCCTATCAGGCTCTCATAAAATTCCCTGTAATTCTCTTTTTTGTCGCTGCCGCGGAGAGCCATCGCTGCCCTCGGATGCTCATCCAGGATTCCGGTTATCGCGTAGGGGATTATGTATCCCCACTCTATCTTTTCACGCAACGGGATGAACTCCTTCGATATCACGTCCAGAATAGGGCGTATGTCGAACTTCGGGTTCTTTAAGAAGCCCAGTAAAAGCTCCAGGGGACAATTCCCTGCCGCCCTGCCCAACCCGTAGATAGTGCCGTCGACATAGTTAGCGTCATGTATTATCGCCTCGATGGTATTACCGAAAGCGAGTTGCTGGTTATTGTGCGCGTGTATGCCGACCTCTTTGGTCTTCAGGATATGCTTCGCCTTTTTTATCAAAAACTCGATCGTCTCCTGATACAACGCCCCGTAACTGTCGACGATATAGATAACCCGGGCCTTGCTCTCCTCCTCTAACTGGTGGAGCGCCTCGTTTAACTCGCTATCGAGCGCCTTCGATATCGCCATTATATTTACGGTCGTCTCGTATCCCTTCTCAGCGAAGTGATTGACAAGGAATATCGCCTTATCGATGTCCTTGACATAGGCAGCTACCCTTATCATGTCGACAGGGCTGTCCTTTCGCGGTTTTACATCCTCTACATCCACGCGGTCCACGTCCACCATAATGGAGATCTTCGTCTTGGACTCTATCCCGTCTGTGACCCTTTTTATATCTTCGTCGTCGCAGAACTTCCACGTGCCGTAGTCCTTCGGAGAGAATAACTTATTGGAATTCTTGTAACCTATCTCCATATAATCAACACCCGATTCAGCGATGGCCTTGTAAACGGCGCGGACAAACTTGTGGTCGAAATCGTGGTTATTTATAAGGCCTCCATCCCTTATCGTGCAATCCAATACTTTAATTTTTTCTCTGAACATTTTCGTCTCCTTTATTAAACATTTTTATTTGTTAATAACAAATACTCTTTTGAGGGAATCCAGAAGTCGGCCTTTTTTTATATCCCGCACTATGACGCTTGCAAGCAGATGGGGCATCACCGCAAAAAGCGATATGATCTCGCCGAAAGTTAAAAATCTAATCTCAAAAATACCCTTCCACAATATCTTTAAAAAGCGCGACGGGGTATAAAAAGAAAACTTTATCGTCCTGCCTATTTTTTTGAGCGCCGCATGGTCATACATATCGGAATAAAATCCGCCATCTTCATTAAAATGGCTGCCGGGCGTCTTCTCCGCTAATTCTCTCAGCGGGGAAAATCTCTCTATTCTAAGTTTATTGCAGGCGATGGAATCAAGCCCTATTTCTTTGGCAAACTGAGAAATATAGAGCATCTCTTCTTTGCTTTCGCCTATATTGCCGTATATAAAATAACCGTTATAATAGATGGGGTACTTTGTGAGCACTTTAAACGCGGCCCTTATCGTGGCGGAATCAAAACCTTTGTTCAACTGCGCTAATATACGGTCGTGCGGAGACTCTATACCGATCAAAAGCCCTTTGAATCCCGCCTTGACCATCTTTTGCAGGAGGCGGGGGTATTTGTATATTTCTATACGGGCCTGAGCGATAAAACGTTTTTTTATCCCGCGCTTAATGATCTCATCGCAGATCTTTTCAGCCCTTCCCGCGTCGGCGAAAAGATTATCATCGCTAAAAAGGATCACTTGGGCGGCTATCCCTTCTATCTCCCTTATCACGGAATCGACGCCGCGCACCGAATAAGTCCTTCTCTGGCCGAGAGGATTTAAACTGAATGTGCAAAATTTACAGTTGTAGGGACATCCCCTGGCGCTCAAGACCGAATCAAAGGTAAGGTTGGTTACGCTAACACCGTTTAAGGCAAGACGATATTTATTGTTCCTTAAGGCGCGGTCCGGAGCCGGTATATCGTCTACATCAAGCAATGGCCTGTTTTTATTGTGGATTACGGCGCCGTTTTCCCTATAGGAAATACCCAGAATATCTTTCAGGGGCAGGTCCTTAAGTATTTCCTTTATCGTCTCCTCTCCTTCTCCTCTGACGATAATATTTATGCTCGGGCAGATCTTAAAAAGCTCATCCGCCATCTCTGTCGCTTTATACCCTCCCACGACCAACGGTATATTATTGGGGATACGATTAAGAAGACCGCAGATCTCTTTAAATTGACGGTCCCAACCGATACTCACGCAGACGATATCGACCTCTCTTGATATAAAATCCAATAATTTGGCGGTATCGGAGAGTTCTTTTTCGTACCTTAAGTCGAGGAGCGTTAATTTATCAACAAGCCCTTCGGCGCTGGCCGCGACATACTCAAGGCCTGTCGGCGGGAAAAGTTTCATGACACTCGTATTATTGCTCTCGATATACGGGTTTAGAAATAAGGCGTGATTATATTTCACGATTATTTTTTCCTATCGGCGATGACGGCGCCTCGGCTCAAAATGGTATTTTGTCCCCTTGCCCGAAGATTGGGCAAATTGTTCCTGTGGGATCTCCGGATGCTTCGCGATAGGCAATGAGGTCCTGGTGAGCTTTTCGATATTCTTGACATCGCTGCTTTGATCGGGCGTCGCGAATGAAATCGCGTGCCCCTTATGCCCGGCCCGGCCTGTGCGACCGATGCGGTGAACGTAGTTTTGCGCGTCTTCGGGAAGGTCGTAATTAATAACCAGCTCGATACCCGTCACATCGATCCCCCTTGCGGCGATATCGGTAGCGACAAGCACCTTATATTTGCCGGATTTGAAGCCTCCGAGCGCTTCACGGCGCTGGCTTAAGGAACGGTTGGAATGTATTTCGGCGGCGCTATGCCCCATACCCCTGATTGAGTGCGCGATCTTTCCCGCGTTATGCTTCGTCCGTGAAAACAGGAGGATTGACCCATGATATTGCGCAAGCAGCTTCCTTAAGACCTGCGATTTGGCGTCTTTCCTGACGATAAACAATTCCTGCGTGACATGCTCCGCGGCGGTACCGGAAGGCGCGATTTCTACGGACACGGGAAGTTTCATATATTTAGCGGCTATCTGTATGACCTCTCTCGGAATACTCGCTGAAAAAAGCATGGTCTGTCTTTCTTTCGGCAGGAAACGCAGGATCTTATCGACCTGCGGGGCAAACCCCATATCAAGCATACGATCCGCTTCATCAAGGACCAGCATCACCGTATAATTAAGCAATACATTCCTCTGCTCCATATGGTCGATCAGCCTGCCCGGCGTCGCGATAATAACGCGCGGGTTTTTACGAAGGGCGCGTATCTGTTCGTACATCGAAGCGCCCCCAATAAGACAGGCCGTCCTTATCCCGAAGGGGCGCGCGATCACCTGAAAAGCCTCATCGATCTGGATAGCCAATTCGCGGGTCGGCGCAAGCACCAACCCCGACCCTTTCTTCTGCGCGAGGCACTGCACCATAGGGATAGCGAAGGAATGCGTCTTTCCTGTGCCGGTCTGCGCGACGCCGATAATATCTTTGCCTTGAAGCGCTACGGGAATGGCTTTCAGCTGGATCGGCGTCGGTACCTTAAACTTGATGCTTTCAAGGATATCGAGGATCTTGGGCGCAATACCCAACCCATAAAAACTCTCAGCGGGTTGATTGCCACCTCTCGAAACATCGTCTCTGTTAGTCGGTTTATGTATCATGGCAATCCCTATTCCTTAGACCTTAACTCCTGAGGTAACTGACCGTGATGGACATGGCAAAATACCTCATGATTATAGATACTCAAAATCTGCTTACAGTGCGGATGTTTGCATTTCCTGCCCTTGCGTGAGGTCCTTATCTTGATAGTCATTGCTTATTCTCCTTGAATGGTCGGCAATACTTGAGAGTACTAAAAAAAACCGTAAAGGTTAGTTTTTTCCCTCTACGGCTTAAGATTCTCTAATCTTTGTGATATTATACCACTTTATTGACCTTAGTCAAGCGCCAATTTCTCAGGATGATGCCTAACCACCTCGGCCTGGACCATATAAATCACATCCTCGGCGATATTAGTGGCGTGATCGCATATACGTTCCAGAAAGCGGGCTATCAATAAGAGCTGAACCGCTCTTGGAGCCGTAGAGCCATCTTTCATCATATAGTCTTCAACGAGTTCTTTCTGTATCAGATCCCGCAGCCGGTTGGCTTCGGGGTCGGATAACAGGACTTTTTTGGCCAGTTCTATATCGCCTTTTACAAATGAATCTATGGCCATCTTTACCATGTTTTGAGCGACGGACGCCAGCTTTGGAATATCAATCAAAGGTTTTAAAAGAGGCTTATCTATAAGCTCGAGTGTGCGCTGAGCTATGTCTACCGCTAAATCAGCTATCCTTTCCAATTCCGCGTTTATCTTCATGCCGGTTGCGATAAAACGAAGGTCTTTGGCCATGGGCTGATAGCGGGCAATCAAATCTATGCACCTTTCATCAATGCCTAATTCTAATGTATCAATGTTGGTATCGTTATTGATTACGCTTTTTGCCAGTTCTCTATCTCGACTTTTTAATGCTTCGATAGACTTGTAAATGGCTTCTTCCGCGAAAGCGCCCATCTTCAATATTTCTTTGTTCAGCTCTTTTAAATCCTGATCAAAATGTCTTTCCATCTTAAGCCTCCTGATTTTTACGCAGTAAAAATCATCCGTATCTCCCTGTAATGTAATCTTCTGTCCGCTTATCGCGCGGAGCGGTAAATATCTGGTCGGTATTTCCAAACTCTATTAATTCACCTAAAAGCATAAAACCGGCATCATCTGAAACGCGTGCCGCCTGCTGCATGTTGTGCGTGACTATTATTATAGTATAATTATTCTTGAGTTCACGCATTAATTCTTCGATCCTCGCCGTCGCCTGCGGGTCCAAAGTTGAACATGGTTCGTCCATTAATAATATATCGGGTTTAACGGCGATAAGTCTGGCGATACACAGTCTTTGTTTCTGCTCTAACGATAACCTCAGGGCCGGTTTATTAAGTTTGTCTTTTAATTCATCCCATAACAGAACGCTCTTCAGGCTTCTCTCGGCGATCTCATCCAACCTATCGCGTTTGACTTTATCCGCGTGCACCCTCTCTCCGAAGACGATATTCTCATAAATCGACAGAGGAAACGGATTCGGCCTCTGGAAGACCATCCCGGCTTTCTTGCGTAACTTTACGAGATCGGTCGCGACATTGAAAATATTCGCGCCGTCGATCATGACCTCGCCGGAAGTACGCACCCCGTCGATCAGGTCGTTCATCCGGTTGAAGACACGCAGCAAAGTGGACTTTCCGCATCCCGAGGGCCCGATTATCGCGGTTATTCTGTTCGCCTCAAATGCCGAGTTGACGTCCTTAAGGGCGTGGAACCCGCCGTACCATAAGTTCAATTTTTTCGTTTCTATCTTAGCCATCAACCAAACTTCCCTATTATATAATCATTCGTCCGTTTATCATTCGGCGCGGTAAATATCTTATCAGTCCTGTCTATCTCAATAAGCTCCCCGCTCAAAAAGAACGCGGTCCTGTCGCCTACCCTCGCGGCCTGTTTTACATTATTTGTCACAAGGACTATCGTATATTTCTGCTTCAATTTAAGCATTGCCTCTTCCACTTTCGCGGTGGATATAGGATCGAGCCCGGAGCATGGCTCGTCAAAAAGGACCACGTCCGGCTCGACGGCAAGCGTTCTCGCGATACACAGGCGCTGTTGCTGCCCTCCTGATAATTTGAATGCCGATTCGCTGAGCCTGTCTTTTACTTCTTCCCAAAGATACGCCCGTTGCAAGACCTCTTCGACCTTCTCTTCCAATCTCTTCTTCTTTCTTTCCCCTTGCATCCTTAGCCCATAAGCCACATTATCAAATACGGATAATGGGAGCGGCAATGGCAGAGCAAATACCATACCTATCTTACGGCGCAATACCTCTATATTTATCCCGCGGATATCCTCTCTTTCAAGTTCCACCGCTCCGGTCATTCTATAGTTTGTATTGAGATCATTCAAGCGGTTGAGCGTTCGTAAAAATGTCGTCTTCCCGCTATTGGCTGGCCCTATCACGCTTAAGATTTCATTAGCTTGAATCTCGATATTAACATGCTTTATGGCGTGCACGGAACCAAACCATATATTTAAATCGTGTATCTCGAATTTTACCATTTCTTCCTCTTCCTGAATTTATAGCGTATGATTATCGCAACGAGGTTCATAAAAAGGACAAGTGTTAAAAGCACAAAAGCGGTGCCATACCTTATTTTTTCGTCGACATTCGGAACCTGGGTCGAGATGGCATAGAGATGATACGGTAACGCCATTGTCTGGTCAAATATGGATTTTGGAAGCTGCGTTAAATAAAATGCCGCTACGGTAAAAAGAATCGGCGCGGTTTCGCCGGCAGCCCTTCCTATCTCTAAAATTGTACCGGTTACAATCCCGGGTACGGCGTTTGGCAGCACAATATGTCTTACGGTCTGCCATTTGCTAGCGCCCAGCGATAAACTTACTTCGCGGAATGAATACGGTACGCTCTTCAGCGCTTCGTGCGATGTGGTGATGATTACTGGCAAGATCAGGATACCTAAAGTAAGCGAACCCGAGAGAATCGAAGCGCCGAATTTGAAGAAGATAACAAAAAGCGCCAAGCCAAAAAGTCCATAAACTACCGAAGGGACGCCGGCAAGGTTAACGATGGCTAACTTGATAATCCTGGTCAGCAAATTATCTTTTGAATACTCGCTTAGATATATAGCAGATAGAAGTCCGATCGGCAAAGCGAAGACAATGGCGCCGGTGACCAGATACATCGTCCCGACAATTGCCGGAAATATACCTCCGGCACGCATACCCTGACGCGGTATATCCGAAAGGAACTGCCAGTTTATCGCGGGCAGGCCTTTCTGGATTATTATGACGACGATAAGACCTACCGGCACTACTATCAGAAGCGTCGCCAGAAATAAGAAGAAAAAAGCGATCTTTTGGGATCTGTGTGGATTCCTCATTATTGCCTCTTATGCAGAAATATGTCTGCGGTCACATTAATAGCGAAGCTTATCACAAAAAGGACTATGCCTATCGCGAATAGCGCGAAGAAATGTTCACTGCCGACTACCGCTTCCCCCATCTCGGCCGCGATCGTAGCGGTAAGCGTCCGGACAGGAACTAAGATACTATTTGGTATGACGGCGGCATTTCCGGTGATCATCATCACTGCCATTGTTTCGCCGATTACCCTTCCGATTCCAAGCATTATCGCGGCGAGGATTCCGCTAGAAGCTGAAGGCAACATGACTCGCCATATCGTCTGCCAGTGTGTTGCCCCTAACGCAAGAGCGCCTTCCTTATAACTTTTGGGAACCGAATAAAGAGCATCTTCCGAAATCGAAACTATCGTAGGCATGGCCATAAATGCGAGCATTATCGAACCCGACAACGCCGTAAGGCCGGTAGGCAGATGAAATAGATTTTTAATGAGTGGCACAAGCGTCACCATGCCAATGAACCCCAAGACAACACTTGGTATTGCCGCTAATAATTCTATCCCCGCTTTAAGTATTTCCTTTATTTTTGCGGGGGCTATTTCGGCTATATAGACCGCACATGCCACCCCGATAGGTATCGAGATAACAGCCGCGCCCAAGGTGACCAGAAGCGAACCCAATATCAGCGGAAGTATTCCCAGCTGAGGCGGGTCGGAGATAGGATACCAGCTCTTGCCCGATAAAAAACCAAGCGGGCTTACGGTCTTGAATACCGCAAACCCTTCTTTAAGCAGAAACAGGAATATCAGAATGACAAAAAATATCGAGGCAAGCCCGCAAAAAAGTATGAGCTTCTCTATAATAAATTCTTTGAATTTCCGCATAAACCTACCTGTTTATCGGTACGAAATCCGTCGCCAGGACTGCGTCCTGTCCTTCCTTCGAAAGCGTGAAATCCACGAATTTCTTCACAAGTCCTTGCGGTACCCCGTTTGTATACAGGAACAGGGGCCTCGATATCGGGTATTTACCGTTGATCACATTTTCTATTTTCGGCTCTACGTATTCCGATCTGTCGTCTTTCGCGACGGCTACCGCTTTCTGTTTTGCCGATATATATCCCATACCGTAATATCCTATTGCGGCGGTGTTCCCGGCAACTTCATCGGCAATAGCCTGTGAAGATGAAAGCATCAGCGCACTTGGAGCAAATTCTTCCTTGCTGTTCGGGTCGTTCCTCCTCAATACGTGTTCCTTAAAATATACGTGGGTACCGGAATTGACTTCGCGCGAAAGTATAACTATCTTCTCGTCCTTGCCCCCGAGTTTCTTCCAGTTAGATATCCTTCCCGTGAAGATTCCGGCAAGCTGGTCAGAGGTGAGCTTGCTTACAGGATTGGCCGGATTAACTACGACCGCTAATCCGTCCAGGGCAACTTTTATTTCGTTCGGATTTATACCCTTCTGCTTCGCGAGGCCGATCTCTTTTTCCTTTATATTCCTCGAGCTCATGGCGATATCGCACGTACCGCTAATAAGGCTTGAGAATCCCGTACCCGAACCGCCTCCGGTCACCGCTATAAAATCAGTCGGGTTTTTTTCCATATACCTCTCGGCCCACGCCTGCCCAAGATTCACCATCGTATCCGAACCCTTTACCTGTATCGAGTTCTTAGAGGATGCGGCCGAGGCGAAGTTAACGACAAGAAACATTATCAGGATCAACCCTAATTTTTTGCACATATATCTATCCCTCTCCTATTTTCTGGTTAAAGTATATCTCCTTAATATCATATCCGCTTTAAGCCAATGTAAAATCTGTGTAAAATTTAAAAGGATATCTTCAGCTTGGTACCCAAGACATTGGCATCGGCCCACCTTCCCGATCCTTTAGTACTCTGGAGCAGATAATAAATATCCGCCTTCAGATTCTTAGTTAAGTTAAATCCGAAACCGGAATAGAACCTATTTCTGTTCAAGATGCCTTCGTTCAAATCCACGAAGACCTCATCGGATAGATAGGGCTGGATATTCAACTTGGTGAACTTCCACGGAAATTTAAGGGTAAACTTGTTGCGGTAGCGCCAGGAATCCTCCTGATAGTCGAAATGCCGGTATTCGAATCTGTTTCGGTCTTCCAGTTTGAATCCGGACAGATCGAACTTCAGTGTCCCGTTTATATGCGGCCGGTTCTCAACTTTAAAGTCCCCCTTCTTCTTTTCATAGACCTGCCTGTAATTCACCCCCAAGTCGAGGTTTTTATTCACGCTATAGACAAAACCCGCGTCGTAATGGTGATAATAAAAATCGCTGGCATCGTCTCCCCAGCGAAACTCTTCTTCCAGTGTTATCTTTGATCCTTTGTTAACTTTAAATTCCTGGTTCTCGGTATGCCATACCTGAAAATCCCCGTCGTCGTACGCATACACCATAGCCGATACTGCCAAAACTAATCCGATTCCCAACAACTTCACCTTCTCCATACTTCCTCCTTTCCTTTATTTTCGAAAGGAGTATATAATAAGACTGTTAAATCCGCTTCAAGAGGAAGTAAATTTGAGGTAAAATCTGATGGAACTGGAAAATCTATACGGGGAGGGTAAACCAGAACTTGGATCCGAGACCTTCGGTACTCTCGACGCCGATGTTTCCGTTATGCAACTCAATTATGTGTTTGACGATAGAAAGCCCCAAGCCTGTTCCGCCGAGCTCGCGCGAATGCGCCTTGTCTACCCGGTAGAATCGCTCGAATATACGGGGGACGTCCTTCTCGGGTATTCCGATTCCGGAATCCTCGACCGTAATTTTCACTTTACCGCCTGACTCCTGATTATAGATCCCGATAGAACCTCCTTCTCTATTGAATTTGATCGCGTTATCAAGAAAGTTCGTAAATACCTGCCCTATCCTTTCTCTATCAGCTTTCACCGAAAGATCCGCAGCCAATTCGTTTTTGGCCTCTATGCCCTTCTTTTTCAGTTGAGAGTCAAACCCCATCATAACCTCATCCGCCAACTGACGGAGATTGAAATCCCGTCTCTCGAGCGTTATCTCTTTTGATTCGAGATGGGACAGGATAAGAAGGTCGGTTACGAGAACATTAAGCCGTTCCGTATGGTCCTGTATTATCTTTAAGAAATTGCGATTGTTCTCCTTATCGTCCAGAGCGCTTTCTAGGAGCGTCTCGACAAAACCTTTTATCGAGGTAAGAGGTGTTTTCAGTTCGTGAGAGACGTTGGCCACAAAATCACTGCGCATCGTCTCCAGCCTTCTTATCTCGGTTATATCGTGTATAACCGCCAAACAGCCGTTTACTATCTGATTATCGAAGAATGGTGTCGCATTGAGTTGGAAGATCCTGCGCACCGGCAAGACAAGGCTTATCTCTTTGGAGGACGGTTCCCCTTTTTTCAGGATATCGTTTATAAGTTCCGCCATATCATTGTTACGGATCGCCTCAAGAAAAAGCCTGCCCTCGGTATCCTTCTTTGAGACGCCGAATATCTTCTCGATGGTGGGATTTATCGAGACTATACGGCCGGCTTTGTCCACGACGATGACGCCTTCTATCATGCTGTTAAAGATCGCGGCCAATTGTTGGTTCTGTGTCCTGACCCCCTTGATCTTATCCTCTATATCCTGAGCCATCTTATTTAAGGTACCGGCGAGTTCCCCGATCTCGTCCTTTGAACTATGGATTATTCTTCGACTGAAATCGCCCTCCGAGTATTTACGCGATACGTCGATCATCCTGTTAATCGGATTTATCATCATTGATGCCGCCATTGAACCCACGATAAAGGCAAAAAATAAAGCGAGGATTAACCCGATAAAGACCGGCTCTGTGGTCTCAAATGATGCCCTCTTTAAAAAAAAGGCCGCAAAACCGAAGCAGACGAGAACTACGAAAAAATAGGAGAGTATTAATTTCAGCTTAAAACTTCTCTTGGGTGTCATTCTTGAAAAATCTATTCTTCCCGTTCGAAACTATAGCCGTAATTTTTTACGGTGACTATACGCTTACCTTCGCCTTTTAATTTTTTACGGAGCGAACCGATATGCACATCGACCGTGCGGGTCTCTATCTCAACGGCGCGGTCAAGCCCCCAGATGGTATTCAGAAGGTGTTCGCGCGAGAGAACCCTGCCGTTAGCCGATATTAACTTCTTCAAAAGCTCGAATTCCTTCGCCGTCAGTTCTACGGGCTTGCTCTTGACCATCACTTTAATCTTGGAAAAATCGACGATAAAATCGCCTATTCTGAAGACCTCGGCCGACTTCTCTTTCATCCGGCGCAATACCGCCTTTATCCGCGCGACTAATTCTCTTGGGCTAAAGGGCTTAGTTATATAATCATCGGCGCCGAGCTCCAAGCCGACTATCTTATCCGATTCCTGGCTTTTTGCCGTAAGTATGATTATCGGGATAGCGGTGGTCCTGCTTTCGTTTTTAAGCGCCTTGCAGACCTCGAGACCGTCCATACCGGGAAGCATCAAATCCAAAAGTATGAGGTCCGGATGTTCCTTGCCCGCCAATGACAACGCAGCTTCCCCGTCCCGGGCGGATAGGGTTTTAAACCCTTCCTTGCCGAGATTATACTCGAGCATCTTGACGATATCTCTTTCGTCTTCGACTATAAGGATGGTCTCTTTCATAGGGGAAACCTCCGACTTCCAACATCTCAGCCTACTACATTAACATAAGTCGCGTTAATAAAGCTCGTCACATTATAGATAGTCGTATCTAATATTCTTTTTAATGCTTCTTCTGAATAAAAACCTATATGTGGAGTAAAAACAACGTTTTCTCTCTGCAGCAAAAAACAACTTCTTAAGACTAACTGTAACTTTTGCGGATCGTACAATTCTTTCTTCTTCCTTAGTAAAAGCTGTTTTTCCTCCAAGATTATGTCCTCGCCTTCCAAAACATCCAACCCGGCTCCGGATAATATTCCATCGTCAAGTGCCTTTGTAAGGGCAATGGTATCAACCAGGCCTCCCCTGGCAGTATTAATTAGAACCGCGCCTTTTTTGATCAAACTTATATTATTCTCATTTATTAAATGATGGGTTTTCTTATTATAAGGCGCATGCAATGTTATTATGTCGGATTCCTTGAGAAGCGTTTCAAAATCTACATATTTAAAACCTAAAACTTCTGATAAAAAAGTATTGTGCATGGGGTCGAAAGCAAGTACATTCATGCTGAAACCAACGGCCATTTTTATTACCCTTAAACCAATGTGCCCTGTTCCTACCACGCCTATAGTTTTCCCCCTCAGGTCAAATCCCATAAGACCCTTGATAAGGAAATCGCCTTCGCTGACTTTAAAATGCGCTTTTTTCAAATTTCTCGCAATCGACAGGATGAGGGCAAACGTGTGTTCTGCTACCGTATTCTCTCCATAGGTCGGGACATTTGAGGTCGAAATGCCTTTCGATTTGGCATATTCTATATCTATGTGATCAAATCCTGTGGAACGCGTAGTTATATATTTGAGATCCGGCAGAGAATCTATCACAGATTTATTTATTTTCGAATTAATAAACGGCGAGATTATCGTAGTATCTTTGATATCTTCGGCAACCAAATCTGCGGTTTCTGTAAAACTCTTCACTGAAGCGATTTTGCTTAACGCGTTTCGCAAATGTTCGGCTTCCCATGGTTCCTGAATATCCACAAAAGATACTACATGTTTCATTTCGCTTGTTTTCCGATTTCTTCTTTTATGATTTGATCTATGTATTTATCTGCCCCGGGCATATCGTCCAATATATCTATCATCGGTAGAATTTTCATGACATCGAAAACTTTTTTGATTTGCGGTTGAAGATTTACCATCGCAAAATTTGCGTTCTTCTGTTGTAAGGACTTTTTTGTACTCATAACAACGCCTATGCCGGCACTGCTTATATAATCGACTCCGCCCATATCCAGAATTACCGCTTTTGTATTATCATCGATGACTTCACTTAATTTTTCCTGTAGTTTACAGTATGTATCACTATCTACCGAGCCCTTTAATTCTACGAAATAAACATAGTTCTTTTTCTTGTTAATTTTTATCTCCAGAGCCATTTTTAACCTCCTTACGTTATGCGTATATCATTTAACAATCCATATATTGCAAATATTATTTGCTTAGCTTTTTCTCGGTTATTGCTTCCAAAATCATTTCTTTATAAGAGAGCGGCTGGAAAGGAATGATATCCCTGATAGAATTTTCCAGACAAACCGTTTCATTTTGCAAGCTTTCAAAAAGACACCTGATCAATGTATAGGGAAGCGGGGTGATTAAACTGGATATATAGGAATATAGCGAAACTGCGTTAAACGGTGAGCTTATAAAAAGCATTTTTTTATTCATTATTTTAGCGAAATCTTTCAGCATTTCGTCATATGTCAAAATATCTCTACCGCCTACGTCATAATAACCCCCGGCCGTTTCCGGTACTTCTAAGACACCGACAAGATACTTAATAAGATCCCTCAAGGCTATGGGCTGACATTTATTCTTCGCCCAGGGCGGCGGCAGCAAGATGGGAAGCTTCTTCACGAGATGATGGATGATCTCATATGAAGAACCTCCCGAACCAAAAATAACAGCTGCCCTCAAGGTCGTCACCGGGACTTTTCCCATAATGAGGTTGATCGCCGTATCGATCCGGCTTCCTAAGTGGTGTGAGAGATGGGAGCTGACATCCCCGAGGCCGCCTAAGTAGATTATGCGCTTGACTTGATTTTCTTCGGCCGCGTCCTTAAAATTTAACGCTGCCTGATGATCGGCTGATTCGAAACGTTTGGGGCCCATATTTAGTGAATGGATCAGGTAGTAGGCAACCTCGATGTCGCGTAAAGCTGTTTTAACCTGCTCGGGATCAAGCGCGTTGGCAACTACGATTTCCGCATTGGGCCAACGCCTTTTATATGCCTCGGCGTCTCCCCTAACCATTAATCGCAGCTGGTAGCCGCGCGCCAAAAGCTCAACAACCAAGTGACCGCCGACATATCCGGAAACTCCGGTCACTAATATTTTTCCCATGCTCGGGATCGGCTTGGTAGGTAAGTTCTTGCAAAAAAGTTCATTCATGTCTTTTTATATTAGCTAAGGTTCCGGCGCCAACCCATGTTATTATAATATAACATTATACCCCATAATTACAAGTCTTTAAAGGAGTCCGGAAATGTTCTATTTTTATTGACACCAAAGTTTCTTTTCTTTATAATCGCGCTATGATGAGAAAAACGTTTCTCCTTCCCTTATTAATATCATTCATATTTTTGACGCCACCGATTTTTGCCGAGAAAGAGCAGCCAAAACAGGAACAACCTAAAAAAGAGTCCTGCGTTTCCTGCCATAGCAAAGTCTCGCCCGGTATCGTAAAACAATGGCAAGAGAGTAAACACGGAAAAATGGATTTGAACTGCACTGTTTGCCATTCTGCGAATGAAGGCGAAGTCGACGCGTTTAAACACTATGACGAACTGATATCAACGATTCCCACTCCAAACGATTGCGCCGTTTGCCACGAGAAAGAGACAAAGGAATTTTCAAAGAGCCATCACGCCAAAGCAGCGCAGTTTATCGGTTCATTGGATAATCTATTGGGAGAGGTTGTAGAAGGCGGGCCAGCCGCCAATCTAGGGTGCCGCCAATGCCACGGTAGCGAAGTCAAGGTGTTGAAGGACGGAAAATTAGACCATGCGACTTGGCCTAATACCGGGATAGGCAGGATAAATCCCGACGGGAGCAAGGGCTCATGTTCCGCTTGTCATTATCGCCATACATTTTCAGTTGCACAAGCACGACAGCCGGAAAACTGCGGAAAATGTCATATGGGTCCCGACCATCCGCAAGCGGAGATTTATAATGAATCGAAGCACGGCGTGCTATTCCGGGCTTTTATAAAAGACATGAATTTAGAAAACGATGCGGATAAATGGATTGCCGGCAAAGATTATCCATCTCCGACCTGCGCATCCTGTCATATGAGCGCAACGCCGACTCAGTCGGTTACTCACGATGTGGGCGATAGGATTTCGTGGACGCTTCGGCCCGTAATTTCTACCAAGTTGGAAAATTGGCAGAAGCGGCGAGATTCCATGAAAGACGTCTGCCGTCAATGCCACGGCCCGGCTCAGGTTGAGAATTTCTACCAACAATATGACGAGGCGGTGACATTGTATAACGAGAAATTTGCAAAGCCGGCGAAGGCAATAATGGATAAATTATACGAGGCCGGAAAACTTACCAAGACGCCATTCGATGAGAAGCTGGAGTGGATTTATTATGAATTGTGGCACCACGAAGGCAGGCGCGCTCGAATGGGCGCATCTATGCAGGGGCCGGACTTTGTCCAATGGCATGGTTTCTATGAAGTCGCCAAGCACTTCTATTTCGAATTCCTACCGGAAGTAAAGGAGAGAGACCCCAAATTAGTCGACGAGGTCTTGAATAAAGATGAGCACCGTTGGATAAAAGGTTTAAGCAAGGAAGATATCAAAAAGAACCTCGAGTTCTATAAAGGCCGCTACAAACAATAGGGACCGCACGGTGCAAATATTATATCTTGGGGGCTCCTCTGCCTTCTACACCTTTCGTGCCTGATGAATTGCCGCCACTCCGAGCATCAATCGCTGGAAAGTGACCTCCCCGAAACCTACTTGACGCAGGATGTCGACCAGCACTTCAGCGGGATAGAATCGAGGGATTGTCTTAGACAGATAGGAATAACCGGTCTTTGACCCGGATAGTCGACTGCCAACCTGCTTCACAAATAGCTTCACGTACAAATGGAAGCAGTTTCTCACGAGGCCGGAAGAGGGCTGACTGGTTTCCAGATTCACGAAACGACCTCCCGGTTTCAGGACTCGATGCAGTTCGGTGAGACCATGGACCAGGGATTCCCTGTTCACATTAATATTGCGTGCGGCGAACGACATGGTAATCAGATCAACGCTTTCACTGGAAAAGGGCAATGCATGGATGTCTGCAGACACAAACTCTATGTGCGCGGCTTCTCGCTTCTTGCGTGCTTCGGCCATCATGGTCGGTGAGAAATCTACTGCCTGAATCCTCGTTCCTTCCGGGGCCAGGCGACCCAGATAAACAGCCATCTCTCCTGTGCCAGTGCACATGTCAACCCACTGATCACCACCAGCTAATGCGGCAATCCTTGCGGCTCGCCAGCGCCACACCCTGTCAAGTCCCAGTGTCAGAACGTGGTTTACGCGTTCATACGTCGCGGGGACTTCTGAGAACACATTCTTCAGGAAGCCTGTGGTCGCATGCGGTGTATGAGTAACACTTTTCATCGTCGTCGGCCAACATATAATATACGAATCTAAGGCGAACTAACCCTTTTCTTTATCTTTCTTTTTGCTTTAACCCGCGAGCATAACACGTCTGCAAATGGCGATAATTTTCCTTTTTCATATGGAAATTCTTTGCAATGAGCCGGCTTCAAATTATAATCAACTTTGTGGATAGAGCATAGCCCTTCCGGGGTAAGGAAAGAACAGTGATTATCTTCATAGCTCGTTCCAACTCTATATCCGGAAGGAAAATCTTTATCCTTCTCAAGATGATAAAAATCCCCTTTTAACCTAAGAGATAATATTTTTTTAGCTTCTTCTAAATCTACCCATGCTCCAAAATCACAACAAGAATTTTTCTGTTTGCATTTCAAGCAATCGATCATCTTCATTCTTTCCCCTTCAAAAAGGCAAAAATAAGCCTCTAAGCTTCCTAATCGCCTTAAATAGAGAGTATGCTAAACTTAGCATACTCTCTATTTATATTTTATATTATTGTTTTAAATACTGTTTAATTATTTCAATAAACGGCTCAGCATAAATTTTTAGCTTATGCTCGCCTACGCCAAAGACTCCGGAAAAAGCTTCGCAGGTTGTCGGCTTAATGAAAGCCATGTCTTTTAAGGACCTGTCGCCAAAGATGATATAGGCTGGCACGTCCTGTTTTCGGGCTAATTCCGCTCTTTTCGAACGCAGTAGTTCAAACAATTTTTCGTCTACGCCTGCCCAATCCTGAGCTTTCTTCGTTTTCTGGCGGGCGCTAATCTCTTTTTTTCTAGCTGCCACCAGCGGCTTGGCTAAGATAGGCGTGATTTCGCCGTTTAAAAGCCGCCTGCCAAGGTCGGTCAAGAAAAGAGTACTATACTCTCCCTGGCGATCCAGAAAACCCTGCCCAATCAACTGTTCAATCAGATAGCGGATAGACGCGAGCGTTTCAGAAGGCATTGCCGCGAAGTTTGGGTTACCCTGATGCCCCCACCTGGCGATCTGACTTGTCGGATTTCCTTTTAAGATATCAGCGACATAACCGGCGCCGAAGCCACGGCCATCCCCATATTTAACGCTATCAATGCAATTCAAAATCTTCTGCCCTACGCCAATAGGATCATCTACCATATCTACTTCACTCAGGCAATAATCGCAGGCCCGGCAGGAAGATTGAGCATATTCCTGGCCAAAATAATTAACAAAAACCTTATGCCTGCATTGCGGCTGAGTGCAGAAATTATACATAATCCGCAGTTTATCCAGCATCACATCCCGATTCGCCGACTGCTCAGAAAAAAATTTCCAGACGCCGAAATCCCCTCCGCCATAAAACATGTAGCAGCACGACGGCAGGCTATCTCTGCCGGCGCGGCCGGTTTCCTGGTGATAATGCTCGATACTCTTGGGCATTGCCGCGTGGATTACAAAACGGATATCTGATCGGTCTATCCCCATACCAAAAGCTACTGTAGCCACGATAATATTTACTTCTTCACGGATAAACTGGTCCTGATTCAAATGACGCTCTTCATCCGAAAGCCCCGCGTGATAAGGCAAATTCTTAAATCCCAATTTATTCAACCTGACGGAAATATTATCCACGTCGCTGCGGCGCAAGCAATAAATAATCCCGGCGTCTCCGGAATGTTTCTCTAAAACTCCTGTGATCTGAGAAATAACATTCGCCCGCGGCATAACCCTGTATGTCAAATTTTGCCGGTCAACCGAAGCGATATTAAGCTGCGCTTTATCAAACCTTAGTTGGGCGAGAATATCCGCCTGCACCTCTTTGGTGGCGGTAGCGGTAAAAGCGTGTATATTTATTCCCGGAAAATTATCCTTGATTGCCCCGAGATGGCGGTATTCATCCCGGAAATCATGGCCCCAATGGCTGATGCAATGCGCCTCATCGATCACAAAAAAAGACAACTCAGCGGATCTTAACAATTCTATTGTTTCTTCGGTTTGCAGGCGCTCAGGAGAAATGTACAAAAGCTTCACCTCTACATTTTTGATGCGTTCAATCACCGAACGCTGCTGGGCAAAATCTTGGCTGGAATTAAGATATTCCGCGGAGATCCCCATATCTTTTAATCCGTCCACCTGATCTTTCATCAGGGAGATCAATGGCGAAATCACCACCGCCATTCCATCTTTCAGCAAAGCTGGAAGCTGAAAACAAAGAGACTTGCCCCCGCCGGTAGGAAGAATAGTCAGGGTCTCGCGCTCATCCATAATCGCCAGTATAGTATCTTCCTGCCACGGACGAAACTGCTCGTATCCCCAGTAACGTTTTAAACAAGCGCGCATTTCTCCGGAAATATCTTTATTTTTCATCTTCGCCAGTTAGTTTAGTATTGCGGGCGTATAATTTTTGTACCGGCCGACTCGAACTCGATGCTTAATCCTTCTATGGATGAGGCGTGATTGCCACAATAACAATCTCTCCCCTTTGCTGACCATAAAAGAAGACTATTCTATATGCAGCAGGCGTATCCTGCTCGGCATAAGCCTCAAAAACTTTCTCCCCGCGGGGCCCCTTAAACGAAGAAAACTCATGCGTCTGCAGGCTAGGATGGCGCGGGTCTTCTTGCAGAAACTTCAAGGCCTTGGATGCCGCCTTAAAGCGCTTCTCAAGATGAGCTGACTCCTTTAGTTCTTTAAGGTTAGCTTTTGCGGTTGGCGTAAAGCTTAAGAAAAACCTCATAATTTCTCCAAGAAAGACTCCAAATCATCTACGCGCTCGATTTTACCTTCCCGCGCTTCTTGGAGGCCCTTGCGGAGTTTTCCAACGACATCAGGGTTTTGGTATACCCAAGCCTCATTGCTGGGAATAGATACTGACGGCCTTAATAAAATATCCCCATTCCTGCCGACAAAAATCTGGTATGCTTCCGCATTCATCCGTTTACCAAGCAACCTGGTAAGCCTGCCGCCTAAAGTAATCCTATATTTGGAGTCAAGCGGCTTAGTCTGATATGGAATGAACTCTTCGTGGATATCAACTGTTTCTTTCTTGGCCCTGCTGCGAGATTTAAGTGTTTTCATGTATCCTCCTTTTCCATTCAAAGTGTACACTATAGTGGGAATATTGTCAAGTGGGAAAATGGGATATTTTCGAGACTTTAAAGGAAATACGCCTCTTAGTAATAAGGTTAGTTAAGAATATAATCGATGAAGCTGCTTTTTAATATTTTCATCGGACAAATATTCATCAAGCGTTATGTTGGGGCGGTCTATAAAACCATTTGGCGTGATCTCGACGATACGGTTAGCCACCGTCTGGATCAGTTGATGGTCATGCGAAGCGAACAGCAGAGTCCCTTCGAACCTCTCCAGGCCCTTGTTCAAGGCCTCGATCGATTCCAGGTCCAAGTGGTTAGTCGGGTGATCCAGAATCATTACATTAGGCTGGGCAAGCATCATGCGCGATAGCATGCACCTGACCCGCTCGCCGCCGGATAAGACCCCAACCTGTTTGAAAGATTCATCGCCGGAAAAAAGCATACGTCCTAAATATCCGCGTACAAAAACCTCGTCAGTATTATCCGAATACCGGCGAAGCCAATCGATAAGATTGCAGTCTACATCAAAATATTTAGTGTTATCCTTAGGATAATATGCCGGGTTGATCGAAGCGCCCCACTTAAAAATGCCGCCATCAGGCCGGGCCTCTCCGGACAGGACCTGGAACAGGGTCGTATTAGCGAGGTCATCGGAGCCGACAAAAGCGATCTTATCGCCCTTCTCGACGGTAAGTGTGAGGTCCTTGAACATGGCCTGGCCGTCAAGCGATTTGGATAAACGGTCGATAGTCAAGACATTGTTTCCCGCCTCGCGTGCCTGTTCAAAATTTATATACGGGCTCCTTCTTGAAGAAGGCTTGATGTCTTCAAGGGTAAGTTTTTCCAGGATCTTTTTGCGGCTGGTCGCCTGCTTTGCCTTGGAAGCGTTAGCGCTGAAACGGGCGATAAAATTTTTTAGCTCTTCCCTTTTCTTCTCGATCTTTTTGTTGGTCTCCATACGCTGCCTAAGGACAAGCTGGCTGGATTCCAACCAAAAACTGAAATTGCCCGGATACAGCTGGATCTTGCCGTAATCAATATCCGCGATATGCGTACAGACCTTATCCAGAAAATGGCGGTCGTGGGAGACCACGATGGCGGTATTTTTGAAATTGGACAAAAATCCTTCAAGCCATACGCAGTTTTCAATATCAAGGTGGTTCGTGGGCTCGTCGAGCAGCAGGATATCCGGGTTGCCGAACAAGGCCTGAGCCAACAGCACGCGTACCTTCTGCCCTTCTTCCAGCTGTTTCATCTCGACCCCGTGAAATTGTTCCGTAATGCCCAGATCGCTTAACAATTTTGCCGCGTCAGATTCGGCGTTCCACCCATCCAAAATCGAGAACTCCGCCTCGAGCTCGGAGAGTTCCATCCCATCCTTATCGGAAAAGTCCTTTTTGGCGTGGAGTGTCTCCTTTCCCTTTATAATATCATAGAGTTTCTTATGGCCCATGATGACGGTGGTCAAGGCCGTGAATTCATCAAAAACGAACTGGTCCTGCTTTAAGACCGCGATCCGCTCGCCCGGAGATACCGTGACCTCGCCCGCGGTGGAATTCACTTCTCCGGAGAGTATCTTTAAAAACGTGGATTTCCCCGAACCGTTAGCCCCTATCAACCCGTAACAATTCCCCGGAGAAAAAATTATGTTAACATCGGAAAAAAGTTTGCGCGAGCCATATCGCAATGATATTCCGTTAGATGAAATCATGCTTTAAAATCCTTAAATATTGGCAGATAAAAAAGGCCCTGTCTTCAAACAGGGCCCCATTTAACCCATTTTCTTACTTTAGTTATTTTATTATATCAAATACTGTTCGCATTTGCAAGAATAAAGGGCCGGTCGCGGGCCGGTTTAAAAGTAAGCACGGCGGTCGCTTCCTATCCCGAAGATAACGCCAATAACGGCTATAACCTACTTGAGATTGCGGACTTCAATCTCGCGCGGCATGAGAACTATCTGCTCTGCCGTGAATCTTTTCCTTGCCATATAATACGCACGGTGCAAATATTATATCTTGGGATCCCTCTCCATATGAGCCGAGGAGGAACCTCTCGGTATATACAGGTATCTATTATAGTCCAATTACTGCCGGAAACAAGCGAATTTTGCTATTTAGAGAGGTTTATTCCTCACCAATTTGTCCGTTTTGTCCGGTCATTTTTAGCTGAAAAAGCCATAACTCTTTATAACGCAAATTGATACAAAATGTCCACCTTCTATAGGCGGACATTTGTTCTAATACAGGCTTGGGATTGCGGGTAGATTGATTTTGGATATTGCTTTCTTACGGTTTCGGACATGAAGAGCCGCCATGCTTGGCGTTATATTTTTGGTGATACTCTTCAGCCTCGTAGAATTCGGAAGCCGGAACTATTTCGGTAGCTATCTCTTCGCGCAGCTTCCCCGACTTTTCCAATCCCTCTTTCGAGTCCAGCGCCTCATCGCGCTGTTCGTCGTCATGGTAAAAGATGGCGGAGCGGTATTGCGTTCCTATGTCCGGCCCCTGCCGATTTGGGGTAGTAGGATCGTGTATCCTCCAAAATATATCGAGAAGATCCTTATAGGAGATCTCGGACGGATCATAAATTACTTCGACAGACTCTGCATGGCCTGTCTTGCCTGATGAAACATCTTCGTATGTCGGATTTTTAAAATTACCGCCCGTGTATCCGACCCCTGTGTATTTTACGCCTTTTAGGTTATCAAAAGCTTCCTGAATCCCCCAAAAGCATCCGGCCGCGAATATGGCTGTTTTCGTCACCTTCAGCTTTTCTTTTAAAGGGATGAATTTAAGTGCGACGGTGTTTATGCAATATCTCTTATGTGTCGGCGGTGGCCCGTCTTTGAATACATGCCCAAGATGAGCGCCGCAGCGGGCGCACGCTACCTCGGTCCTATCCATGCCAAGGCTATTGTCGGGCTCTTCTTTTATATTGAGCTCCGAAACCGGATTCCAGAAACTCGGCCAGCCCGTGCCTGATTCGAATTTTGTCTCCGAAATAAAAAGGCCAGTGCCGCAACCAGCGCACTCATATATCCCGCCTTCCTTGCTAATATCGCATGTTCCAGTAAACGGCTTTTCCGTGCCTTTTAACCTCATTATCTGAAACTGCTCTGGCGTTAGAATTCTTTTCCATTCCGCATCCGACTTCTCAACCCCGTCTACCTCTTCAACTTTTCCGGTACGGGCATTAAATATGGGAATCTTCTTATCCTGTCCTTGCGGATTTACATTCTTCATATCGCATCCATTTATTATAAGAATCAATAAACAAAAAATGACTAATTTTCCAATTTTCATGAACGAGCCATTCCCTACACATTATTTAACATTTATCTCTTTATCCCGCACCTTATTACTTTTTTCAGCTTTTCGAGACGAGTTTGTTGCCTTTCTCTTGCCACTCCTTCAACCCGCCTTTATAGTCAAGAACATCATAGCCTAATCCGGACAACTTCTTAGCCGCTTCAGTTGAAGCAGCACACTGGAAACTACCACAATAGACGATTATATGGTTGTCTTTTGATAACCGTTTTTCAGCCGTCATTTTGTTAATCGTATCGAGCGGGAACGATATGGCGCCCTCTACATGCCCTTTATCGTAACTGTCTGGAGAAAGAACATCAAAAAGCGTATATTCTTCTCCGGAGTTTCTTATGCTCATGAACTGTTCATAAGTTATCTCTCTGACACCATTTTTCGTTAATGCTTCATTGGCAACATGTGAAAACATGCTCTTTGCCTCCCCCTTGCTTTCCGAACCGGCACCGCATATTCCGCACATGGCAAAACCACTGGCGCAAATAAGCATAACCACAGATATTAATAAAAATACTTTGATAGTCATATATCTGCCCCCTTCTTATATATACTATATTCTTGATGGATTACAAAGGTTCTCTTCAGAGCGGGCTGCGCGGCCACAATTTTTACAATAAAACATGGCGCCTTTAGCAAGCTCCTTTATCCTGCCCAGATCTTTCTGAATTATTATCTGGCACATATGATTTTTGGCATGGCAGTCTTGTGATCCTCTGCACTGCTTAACGTCGTCATTGCCCATAACCGCTCCTTTCTTGTTACTGTATCATTTAATGCAGATTATTCTGCAGACGTCCTGCTTTGTGACACCCTGCTCAGTAGGATGCACCTAAATAGGATGTCTGCTTTTTGCTTTTCTTTCTAACAATAATACTATTTCTTCTTCATCACCTGTCCACAGCAGCTTTTTACTACCTCGCCCTCTTTAACTTCTCGCACTTCTTCTTTGCCGCATTTCGAGCAAATGTATGTTGCTTTCTTTTTTGGTTCACCGCATCCGCATCCCATTTCATACCTCCTTTTATTGAGTATATCTAAATATCCTGAAAAAATTATTCTCCTAAAAATTATATATCACAAGCAGTATATAAGTTCAAGACGGGCTGTCAAATTCAACGAGGCTTTCCCTGTCTGCTCACGGAGCCCAATTCTATGGACAAACGTCACTGGTCAAGCCAGGAAAAGCTTCGCATTGTGCTCAAAGGCTTATCTGGCAAAATCGAAAATCGCCAAACTATGTGCAAAATACCAAATCACCCGGCGGGCAGTTCAGAATAGGCTTCAGAAGCCCTGTGCGACATTTTGCCAAGACTATGCGAGATCAAAACGATCCAGATTCATGACTTTGGTCCAAGCTGCCACAAAGTCATGGACGAAGCGCTCCTGCGCATCCGCACTGCCGTAGACTTCAGCCAGGGCCCTGAGCTGGGAGTTTGAACCGAAGATCAAATCGACACTGGTGCCGGTCCACTTCAGTTTACCCGTTGCGCGATCACTCCCCTCAAACAGGTCTCTATCTTCCGAGGTCGCCTTCCAAGTCGTACCCATGTCGAGAAGGTTCACGAAGAAGTCGTTGGTGAGCGACTCCGTCTTCTTGGTAAAGACACCGTGCCGGGTTTGACCGAAATTGGTATTCAAGACGCGCATGCCACCAACGAGAACCGTCATCTCAGGCGCGGTCAGCGTCAGCAATTGCGCTTTATCAACCAACAGTTCCTCGGCTGATACGGCGTATTTAGTCTTCTGGTAGTTACGAAAGCTATCCGCGATCGGTTCAAGCACGGCGAAGGACTTCACATCGGTTTGTTCCTGTGAGGCATCCATGCGGCCCGGTGTGAATGGAACCACCACATCATAACCGGCGTTCTTAGCAGCTTTCTCAACGCCCGCACAACCCGCCAACACGATCAGGTCAGCAAGAGAAACTTTCTTGCTTCCGCTGTTGAAATCATTCTGGATGCCCTCAAGAGTTTCAATCACTTTCGCCAGTTGATCCGGCTGGTTAATTTCCCAATCCTTCTGTGGCGCCAGACGTATACGAGCACCATTCGCACCACCGCGCTTGTCGGAGCCACGGAAGGTAGACGCCGATGCCCAAGCGGTCGAGACCAGCTGGGAGACTGACAGCCCAGAATCAAGGATTTTACCCTTGAGAATGGCGACGTCTTTCTCTTTGATCAATTCATGATCTACCGCAGGGATAGGGTCTTGCCAGATGAGTTGTTCCGCAGGAACTTCGGGGCCGAGATAGCGCGCGCGAGGGCCCATGTCACGGTGCGTCAGCTTGAACCAGGCGCGGGCGAACGCGTCCGCGAACTGATCCGGGTTTTCCATGAAGCGCCGCGAAATCTTTTCGTATATGGGATCGAACCTCAAAGCAAGGTCTGTTGTCAGCATGGAAGGTGCAATATGCTTTGAGGGATCGTGTGCAGCCGGTACGGTGCCAGCGCCTGCGCCACCCTTCGGCTTCCACTGATGCGCGCCGGCAGGGCTCTTCATCAGTTCCCATTCGTAGCCGAACAGGTTCTTAAAAAAGTTGTTGTTCCACTTTGTCGGCGTGGTGGTCCAGGTGACTTCCAGGCCGCTGCTGATCGTGTCACTACCTTTGCCTGTGCCAAATCTGCTCTTCCAGCCCAAACCTTGCTCCTCGATGTCGGCAGCTTCGGGCTCAGGCCCAACATATTTAGCATCACCGGCACCGTGGGTTTTACCGAAGCTATGGCCGCCTGCAATGAGCGCAACCGTCTCTTCATCGTTCATCGCCATACGCGCGAAGGTCTCGCGAATATCCTTGGCCGCCGCGACTGGATCCGGATTCCCGTTCGGGCCTTCCGGATTGACGTAAATCAGACCCATCTGCACGGCAGCAAGCGGGTTTTCGAGATCCCGCTCGCCGGAATAGCGTTTGTCATCCAGCCACTTGTCCTCAGAGCCCCAGTAGGTGCCTTCCTCCGGCTCCCAGATGTCCTCACGCCCGCCTGCGAAACCGAACGTCTTGAATCCCATTGATTCCAGAGCGACGTTGCCTGTGAGAATCATGAGGTCGGCCCAGGAGATTTTCTTGCCATACTTCTGCTTGATCGGCCAAAGCAGCCTGCGCGCCTTGTCGAGATTGATGTTGTCGGGCCAACTGTTGAGGGGCGGAAAGCGCTGATTGCCACTGCCACCACCCCCACGACCATCGGCAATGCGATACGTGCCGGCACTATGCCATGCCATACGAATAAACAGGGGTCCGTAGTGGCCGAAGTCCGCCGGCCACCAGTCTTGTGAGTCAGTCATCAGAGCCAAAAGATCTTTCTTCACTGCCCTCAGGTCGAGGCTCTTGAATTCTTCAGCGTAATTGAAATCTTCACCCATCGGGTTGGACAGGGGGCAATGCTGGTGCAAGCTATGGAGCCGCAACTGATTCGGCCACCAGTCCCGGTTCGAGATGCCACCGCCAGCCGTGTGATACATTGGGATTTTCTTATCAGGCATAGGATTACCTCCTTTTGTGATCAAGACATGTTTCTGCTAAAAACATATTATAGCAAAGGCGATACTCGTTTGGTAGTTTATTTTTTGCATGATTATTTAGAGAAATATGAAAGGAGCAAATCTCGAGGGGAGAGGTTGTAATGCTTAGCAAGTTCAGATTTTTCTATAAATTGGCTCCTCTTGGTTTAAATCAAGAGGAGCCATTTACTACGCATAGTGTCAATCAGAGATAGATTGCGCTATTTTGGAGAATCATTGGCTTACTTCGAAGAGATTTTATACACAGTAAAAGAGGGGCGCTGTGCCGTCGAAGATCTCAGGAAGAATAACGCCCTAAGTCTTTAACCCTTTAGGAGATAGAAAAAGCCCTGATCAATTGACATAATCGGGGCTTTTGGCCTCTCTCCTTTAGCTAGGAGAGAGAATTTACTGGGGTCCCTCTCCTATTGCGCGAGGGAAAACCTCTCTTATTTGGCTGGTTTTATTATAGGGGCAATATCTTACTATTTCAAGGATTTTTGGGAATTAGAGAGGGATTTCCTCGCAAAATTTGAGCACATTAAGCTCTTATCCAGCGAAATTTGAACACCTTAAAACTTCTATCTAATGAAATCTTTGCGCGAAGCGCAAGGGCCTGCGAAGCAGGGTGTCCGTTTTGTCCGGTCTTTTTTCTAATCGATCTCAAAGTTCCCGAACCACATAGGGAAAAAAGTCCTACTCCCCTTGCCCGGATTGCTGCTTCTTTTTGTTGACTCAAGGTAACGTTTGGCTGCTTTTTTGTCATGGTCGGAACTATGCATATTTATGACCTTTTTTGCATCCGCTACAGCTTCTTTCGTAGCCCCCAGGAATGAATATATCCAGATCCTCTGGAAATACGCGTCCGACATGAACGGGGCCAGTTTTATTGCCTGGTTAATATCCTCCAATGCCGCTTGTACCTGTTTCAGGCCTTCCTCGGCATTGGTATTCGCCGACCCTGACGTAGAAAAATACATCAACCCGCGCAAATAATACGCCTTGGCATAAGACGGATCGGCCAGTATGGCTCTTGCATATTCATCGGCCGCAACGTAGCTCACCTTTTTAGACGGAAAAGAATATGAAAATCCTAACGCTTTGTTCAAAATGAGCTTCGGATCATTATTGCCCATTGCTATCGCCTGGTCCATATCGACGGTGGCCTGCGCTATATTTTCATAATCTTCGGAACACCGATACCTGATAACGGCCCTTAACGACCAGGCAAAAGCGTTTTTGGTGTCAAGCTCTACGGCCTTTTCGATCTCCTCGACCGCCCTCTTTTTGTTTTTCTTGGCCTCATCCCCTCCGGAACCAAAAAATTTATAATAAGAGACAAGAGCCTGCATCATATGTTGTTTTGCGTTCGCGCTGTCGGCCTTAAAAGCGCGGTCCAGTTCCGGAGTAATATTATTGCCATCAACTTTATCGATGAGCACTCTGCACCGCTCGAGATGGATATTCGCATCATGAGGGCTTATCGAAGAGGCCTTGTCAAGATCGGCCAGCGCCTTGTCATAGGCATACAACTTTCGGTAATACCCTCCCCTCTTCGCATAAGCCGTCATGTCGCCGGGTTCAAGTTCAATCTTTTTCGTAAGAGCGACAATCTCTTTGATGTATCTGTAATATAGCCCCATCCGCCCCTTGTAAAAATCGGCCTCGTTCTTAGGGTCCATACTGACCGTTTGGGCATAGTCGGCTATGGCCCGATCAAGGCAGACCCGGTATTCTTCACCGCCATTAAAACCGTATTTCCATAGATAGGCGTGGGAACGCCGGTAATACGCTTCGGCGCTCTGGGGATCGATAGCTATGGCCTGGCTGAAATCTGAAATGGCCTTATCCGATTCTGACATCTCCTGATAGGCGGAACCCCTGAAAATATAATAATCTTTTTCCCCGGGAGTAAGACTTATGCAATAGTCATAATCGGAGATGGCCTTATCCATCTGCCCCTTGGCCCTGAATACCCCGGCCCGATTTACATATGCCATGGCAGCCGCCGGGTCGATCGCCAACACCATATTGATATCGACGAGCGCTTCGTCCAATTTTCCGGTCATGAGGTAACAAGTGCTCCGGTTAAAATAGGCGTCTTTATATTCCTTGTCCAGATCTATGGCTTTTGAGAAACAGATTATCGCAACAGGAAGATCTTTGGGCACGCCTTTTCCTTCGAAAGCATTTCTACCTTTTTGGAACCATTCCAGAGCAGCCGGGTTCTTGGTAGCGACGGGACTGGATTTATCAGAAACGGCGTTCTTCTGGGCTAAACACATAAATGGGAAAATAAAGAAAAAGAAAGATAAAAGAATAATTACTCCGAGGAATCTCTTTTTCATACACACCTCCTGTCTAGATTATATTAACATATAATATCCGAATCCCCTATTGATCTTTTGCTAACCAAAATTGCGGTCCCTCTCCTATTGCGCGAGGGAAAACCTCTCTTTATTTAGCTGGTTTTATTATAGGGGTAATATCTTATTATATCAAGGATTTTTGGGGATTAGAGAGGGATTTCCTCACGAATTACTGGTGTTACTGACTGAACCAAACTAGAACCTATTTCTTATAGTTATTTTGCTGTCACCTCAATTGCAATTGGCTTCCAGTCAAACTGTTTTTGGCCTTTATCCTCAACCTCTGTACGCCGCAGACAAGTAAGTGCTACCTTGGTGCCGGAAGCAATACCTTCGACAAGCGAACTGAAATGAGAGTAATTCCTTACCTTGATGCCGTTGACCTCGGTGATCACATCCAGAGGATGGATATTGGCTTTGTCTGCAGGCCCGTCAATAGCAACCAGCGTCACTAAGACATTATCAATCCTTGTCTTTCCTAATGCTTCTGCCTGCGCGCCAGTAAGGTCAGTATAGGATAATCCGAGCTTATTAAGCTTCAGGATGAGACCTTTTTGCACGAGGATGGAAGCGACGGCATTCCCGAATCTGCGCGCAAAATTTTCATCATCTTTGAAGTAAAACTGATATAAACAATTTGAACCAACGCCGCCATCCAAACTCAAACACCATTTATTATTAGCGTTTGAGATATAATATAGGTTCATTCTTTGAATGGCATTTAAAGGTAAAGAGGTAGCCCAGGAATCTATTTTCATCACAGATCCTTCTGCCCAGTAAGTATCCGCTATTAAAGCCACCTGATCTGATTTTAATGATCCTTTATCCGCCTTTTTTACCTTCTTCGGTTTTCCAATATCTAATTTAACATTCTGTATAGTGATATTAATACCTGGGAGCCGGTAGTCAATGAGAAGTATATTAGTAGCGGCCACTTCCTTAAATACGGCATCCACCTGCTCGACGGTTAGATTTGTCTGTGGCTCATACCAGTACCACTGCGTTGAACTCAGCGCAGGCCAGACAGTTGTTCGCCAGGGAGGTTGCGGTGAATCTGCGGCTAAGACATACGTGCTAATGAATAAAAGACAAAAACCGATTACAATGATGCCAAATACACATTTTACATTCTTCATTTGTACAGCTCCTATTTAAGAAATTCCTATTTCCGCAAAGCGAAAAAATGGGGTCCCTCTCCTATTAGCCGAGGGGAAATCTCTCTTATCCCAGTAGGTTAATTATAATACGTAATAGGTCATTATGGCAAGGTATTTGAGGATTAGAGCGGGATTTCCTCGCGAAATTTGTCCGTTTTGTCCGGTAATTTTTGACTGGAAATGGCGTAACTATTTGAGAAATTGAGAGACAAGATTGTTCGCTTCTCTATACCCGGACATGGGTGCCTATCGCATAAAAACGGCTATACTTTTCGCATCGGCCGATCATTATATCTTATCTCTTTTCTTCGGTCTTCTCTTTTTCTTTATTTTGATCTTTCTTATCTTTCCTATCGTCAAGATTACTCTTAACTATTACATAGATAAAAAAGAATGTAAACCGGCCAATCTTGCGATAAATTTAATCCCATCAATAAATACCTTTTTTTCTTCCTAAGACAACTTGTCTAGAATCGCACGCAGCGACACCAGCGCGATAGTCGTCTCTTGATCGGACAACGCGTAAGGAATAATAAGCGTATCGCCATGGACCATGGCGCCGCATGAATAGACGACGTTCGGGACATACCCGGAACGGCTATTATCCTTCCAGTGAATAAGCGGTTCACTCAATCGGCCGAGTACATGCGAAGGGTCTTTGAGGTCAAGAAGCGCCGCGCCGATCGAATATTGGCGCATCGGCCCGACACCATGGGTCAGAAGCAGCCACCCGCGGTCGGTCTCTATGGGAGAACCGCAATTCCCTATCTGCACGAACTCCCATGGGTATAAGGGATTCATCAGCGGAACGGCCTCATGCCAGAAATGGATATTATCGGAATACATTAGGAAAAGGTTCTCATTATCGTTCCGGGAGATCATCGCGTAATGGCCGTTTATCTTGCGCGGGAACAAAGCCATCCCTTTGTTGACCGCCGCCCTGCCGTTCAAGGTGATCATTTTAAAATGAATAAAATCTTCTGTCTCCATTATCTGCGGGAGAATGACCTTCCCGTCATACGCCGTATAGGTGGCATAATATTTTCCACTTCCGTCATCGTCCCTAAAGAAAACGAAACGCGCATCCTCCATACCATTCTGCTCGCTGGGCGAGAGCGGAAATAGAACACGTTCTGAAAGCGTAAACCGCGGATCGAAAGTGGCTTCGTAATTACATCGTGCGAGCCATAAGATCTTTTCACAGGTAAGCCTGTCTGTCGGAGTTATCGGATGATGCCCGGCAGTATAGGTATTGACCTTATCCTGCAGATGCTCCATGGTAAACTCAACCGGTAACGGGTCCGTAATGTATTTTGAGCAGTCATTCTCCATTCCCATTTCATAGAGCTTCCCGATGAAACATATCTTATCGTAAAGCGCGTTCGGTTTCGGTTCGGCGGTATAAGCGAAACTAGAAGCCTTATCGATCGATATAGATCCATGT
>JAUYOH010000110.1 GCA_030695925.1 Candidatus Omnitrophota bacterium | reverse complement strand
CCGCAAATATGCTACGGCTTTATTAGTCATCCGCGCCCCGATAATTTTTTTAACAAAGCAACATCTTTTTCTGTCCAATACCGATAATTGCTCATAGGATCACGTTTGGGCTTAGGAATTTTATTCGCCGCCTCCCAGTTATAGATCGTCCTCCGCGCAATTCGCAGCTCTTTCATTATATCTTGAACAAAATATTTCTTTTCTTCCATGGTTTTAGTTTATCATACTTTAGCACTCTTTGTCAATGAATTTTTATTTTCTGCCATCTCTTTCGAAATGTCGTTCATAATAGCATCGACAATGAGGTTTAGAAGCCTATCTTTATTCATAGGCACGTCAATGATTTCCTCAATAAAGATAATTTTTTTCGCAATCATGGTTTTGCCCTTCAACAAAAAAAGCGCTATCTATCAGGTTATATAACCTATATAGAGTAGCGCCTCCGTTTTCCGGTCAGCGTTACCGGCAAAATCTGCTATCTAGATAATCCAATAAATACAGGCACCCTATAATGCCTCGATACCCTCTCGGCTTCATACAGAGCATCGGCGTCTTCCTTGTATTATAGGAATGGGCCTGCACCATCCCATCCACCAAGAACTTTATCTTTACTCTTTTAACTTCGATGGCAGAGTTAAACGAGCCGGATGCAAGCGGGAACAAAACCAACACGCTGTTGAGAATAACCGGCCTGCCGCGCCGGCAGATCTTCCCAATCCACTTCGGAACCTGCTTGCCATACTTGACCTCGATAGAATAGATATGATGGTAGACATCCTCGCAGGATTCGGAATAGTTTATTCTGACTCGGCGCCTGCCATCCAATATCCTTGCTACTTGGCGCTCTGCGTCTTTCCAGCCTGACATTGGTCCATCTCTTTCCGGGTTTCGTTATACATATCCAACACTCCGTCTATGTAGCCGCTTCTCTCTTCGGGCGTGACACCTGTTTTGGCGCTGACCAATAAGTCGTTCCGTATCTGTTCCAGGGTTCTCATATAATCATGTCCTTTAGCAGTTGGTCGGCCATGGCCGGTATCTCGTTACCCGCAATCTTGCCGGTCTTGGCAAGCGCCTTAACCAACAGTTCGCGCGTCACCGTGACATCAGTCAGCTTTACGATACGCAGGCCTTGCTTGGCCAGTTGCTTTTCCGTCAAGACTACAAACTTATCCTCTGCCCTCTTCTGTTTCTTGTTCATGCTAATCCCTCCATTTTGTCCAGTATCTCTTTAGCAGCCTTCTCTTTCTGCGCATCCCACACCTTTTTTGATAAAGATGTGCCGCATACGAAGCAGTTCACATATCGTTCCTTGAACTTAGGGTTACAAGGCGGCGGATAGAAATACTTATCCAGA
>JAUYOH010000107.1 GCA_030695925.1 Candidatus Omnitrophota bacterium | reverse complement strand
TGCCCTCTGTCTCAGAGATGCCCGCCTTCAATTTGGGCTTGACGTTATTCGCATTACGGACGACCTCTATCTCGCCGAACAACTGCCGCTGCCTTACGAGGATTTCTTTCTGCCTTATCAATTCCAAGAGCGCCAAAAATGTCGCGATCATCTCCAATTTGTTCTTAGACTTCCCGAATATCTCCCTGAAGTTCACCACGGGCCTTTCAGCCAGAAGATGAATCAAGCCGTGAATCTTTTCCTCTACGGTAAATTCATCCTTTACTATTTCTAAAAATGTCTCCCTTGAGACCGACTTCAATATCGCGGAGAAGGCATTTATCAGGTCAAATATCGAGGCCTCGAAATACGGGCCCTCGCTCTGGTCTATGTACTGGGCCTCGTCCACAGCTCTAGGAAAGACGAGCGACCTCCTTGACTCCATATTTGCCAACTCTCCCGCCGCTTCCTTGAATCTCTGATATTCGATAAGCCTGCGCACGAGTTCCGCGCGCGGGTCCTCTTCCTCTATCTCTTCCGGCGGCAGCTCTTCGGGCGGAAGCAGCATCCTCGATTTTATATGCATCAGCGTGGCGGCCATGACGATGAACTCGCCGGCGATATTAAGGTCGAGCAGTTTCATATATTCGAGGTACTGCAGGTACTGTTCCGTTAACTTCGCTATCGGGATGTCGAAGATATCCGCTTCTTCCTTCTTTATCAGATATAATAACAGGTCGAGCGGACCTTCGAAAACATCGAGTTTTACTTTATAGGTCATATACCGACTGCCTTCTTAACCTCGCTTAACGTCTCTTGCGCGACTTGGCGGGCTTTACCGGCGCCTTTTTCCAGAATGGCCTCGAGCCCTTCCCTATCCTTGAGCAATTTGTTCCTTCTTTCCTGAATAGGCCGCAGGAGTTCGATGATACACTCGGCAAGCTTGCCCTTGTCCTCGACACATCCTATCTTCGCGACCCTGCAATCCTTCGCGAGGGTCTCGCTTAACGACGGAAAGAAAAATTTATAATAGAAAAAGACGTTGCATATATCCGGATGCCCCGGGTCCTGTCTCTTTATCCTCTCCGGGTCAGTCACCATCGTCATTATCTTCTTCTTTATCTCATCCGGGGAATCCGAAAGATTAACCGCGTTGCCGTAGCTCTTCGACATCTTGCGGTTATCGATACCAAGAAGCCTCGGCGTCTCGGTCAATATGCCCTCGGGTTCGGGAAATATCTCCTTCTTATAAAAGTGACGGAACCTGCGCGTGATCTCGCGTGTCAGCTCCAGATGAGGCAGCTGGTCCTCTCCGACAGGCACGGCGTTCGCCTTATAAATAAGTATGTCTGCCGCCTGCAAGACAGGGTAGCCGAGGAAGGCATATGTCGTCAGGTCTCTTCCCTCAACTTCCCTTAATTGTTCCTTGTATGTCGGACAACGCTCAAGCCACGAAAGCGGCGTTATGGCCGATAGTATCATATACAGTTCCAGATGCTCCGGGACATCCGACTGGACAAAGATGACCGATTTTTCCGGGTCTATGCCGCAGGCTATGAAATCCGCGACATTGTCGATTATATTATCCTTCATTGCCGAAGGGTTCTCGTATTCGCTCATCAGCGCGTGATAATCCGCGACCATATAGAAACAGTCGTATTTATCCTGCATCTCGACCCAGTTCTTAAGCGCTCCGGCCAAGTGGCCGAGGTGTAATTTACCCGTCGGACGCATCCCGCTTAATATGCGCTTTTTCATATCCTATAATTTCCTCGCGGTCTTGCGGAGTTCAAATACATCTATCACATCTGCGGCGTTTATCGCGTCGAACCTGTCAAGCCCTATGCCGCACTCAAACCCCTCGCCCACCTCTTTGACATCATCCTTAAAACGCTTAAGCGAACCTATCTTGCCTTCGTAGACCTTATCCTTGCCTCTTATCAAGCGGCAGACCGCGCCCCTCGTTATCTTGCCTTTCACCACGAAACATCCGGCGATTGTGCCCGCCTTGGTTACTTTAAAGACCTGTCTTACCTCGGCGCGGCCCAAGAAGATCTCTTCTACGCGCGGCTCAAGAAGGCCCTCCATAGCGCTCCTTACATCGGCTATCGCCTCGTATATGATCCTGTATAACCTGACGTCCACGCTCTCTAATTTGGCCTTTGCCTCGGCCTCGGGAGTGAGCTCGACACGGAAGCCGATTATGATGGCGTTTGACG
>JAUYOH010000101.1 GCA_030695925.1 Candidatus Omnitrophota bacterium | reverse complement strand
TGCCTCGTATCCAAAAGTTCCTTCCGCAAGGCAGAAACACTAAAACCCAAAAAAACTACTAGGCCGGTTAAAAATATAATAAATACTGATTTCATAAAAATTCCTTTTACACTCGATTCCTACCATGCCCCCAACCGCCTGCGGATTTGAACTACCTTAGCCTCATAGCCAAATCAATCAGTGTTCTCACTAAAAAAGATTTTAGGAACATAATTGCCAAAAACGCAATTATCGGTGAGATATCTATCCCGAATCTCAGGCTCGAAGGCAATATCTTCCTAATCGGATAAAGTATTGGTTCGGTTGTTTTATATAGGAATTGAACTACGAAGTTATGCGGATCGGGATTAACCCAGCTAATTAGGGCACGGATTAAGATTAACCAATAAAGTATAGAAAGCCCGATATCTAAAATTCGCGCTAAGGCGATTAAGAAATTAGATAAAACAAACATAGTACCCTGCCTTCTCTATGTCTGCAAGATTGTGTGTTCTTTTTAATTGCCCAGAGCCTTAAGATATTTATAGTAATCGCTATCAGTAGTTAAAATCAATGTTGAGTTTTCGTCAATAGTGCCTTTATATGTTTCTAATGTTTTCATGAAGGAGTAAAATTCGGGATTCTGCTCATAAGAGCTGGCGTAAATATTAATTGCCTCGGCATCGGCTTTCCCAACAATAGATTGTGCCTGCCGGTAGGCCTGCGAAGTGATTAATTTCAACTCTTTACCAGTCTGGCCTTCAATCTCGGCAGATTTGCCAAATCCTTCTGAGCGATATTTCTCGGCAGCGCGCTTTCTCTCAGCAATCATCCGGTCATACACCTTGTTACGCACTTCTTCCACATAATTTATGCGTTTTACGCGCACATCCATAATCTCAATTCCGTATTGCGGGGCGAGCACTTTTGCCTTCTCTAATATGGACCGGGTCAACTTTTGCCTCCCCATTTCAATGCGTTCCAAAGCTTCCTCGCTAACAATAGCATCATCTCCGAGATCCTTGCTTTCTAATATGCGATTTGAATCCCTTACCGCCTCAACCAAAAGATTTCCGGTAACAGCATCCCTGGTAGCTGAATTGATAATATCATTCAGGCGGCTGCTAGCGCTTAACTCATTGCCTACGGACTGTAAAAACTTCAGCGCGTCTACTATCTTCCAGCGTGCTGTCGTATCTACCCAGATATATTTTTTGTCTTTTGTGGGTATCTGATTCGGATCACCATCCCATTCCAGAAGCCTCTTCTCAAAATAATGCGCATGTTGAATAAAAGGCGCTTTAAAATGCAGGCCCGCGGATGTTATCGGCTCTCCCACCGGTTTGCCAAACTGGGTAATTACTACTTGCTTTGTTTCATCCACTATAAATAACGCCCCGCTTATAAACGCAAGCACGACAATTATAGCCAGAACAAAAACAAACCCTAAAATTGTCCCTACTCTGCCTTCTTTCATTGCTTAACCCCTCCTTTCTTGCCAATATCTAATAACGGCAATATGGAAGATTGCCTTGGGTCAATAATATATTTTTCTTTTGCCTTGGGTAAAACTTCGGAGAGTGTCTCAAGATATAGCCTCTTGCGGGTAATCTCCGGAGCTTTTTTATATTCGCTTAAAGTTACTAAGAATCTGTCCGACTCGCCTTTGGCTCTATTTATCTTATCAAGGGAATATCCTTCTGCCTCGCGGATAGTCCGTTCCGCCTCTCCCCTGGCCTTTGGTATGGCTTTATTATATGCCTCCCAGGCCTGGTTAATCATCTTCTCTTTTTCCTGCTTTGCCTCATTTACTTCGTTAAAGGCCGGCTTTACCTTATCCGGAGGATTTACATCCAGCAATTTCACTGTAATAACCTGCACTCCTGTCTGGTAAACATCTAGAATCTTCTGCATTTCGATTTGGGCTAAGTGGTCTATTTCTTCTCTTTTGATGGTTAATACCTCATCCACGCTATAATCCCCCACAAGCCGGCGCATAACTATCTCTGAAACGTCCCTTATAATATTAAGGGGATTACGCACGACAAAGAGCAATTTTATAGGGTCTTTTATCTTAAATTGCACAATCCAGCGCACATCAAGTATATTTAAGTCCCCCGTAAGCATAAGGTACTCTTCAAGGTCTACTCCATAAGAACGCCCTGCTCTCGATTCTGCACCCAAACTCCTCGTCCCGAATTCTTCCTTAAAAATCTTCTCTACTTTAATAGGAGTTGCCTTATCAATGCCAAAGGGAAGCTTGGTATGCAGGCCGGGCGAACTTAAACCGGTATATTTACCGAACCTCTGAATTACGCCTACCTCATCCGGGCCTATCGAATAAATCACGCCTTTTAGGCCCATAATAACAATCA
>JAUYOH010000096.1 GCA_030695925.1 Candidatus Omnitrophota bacterium | reverse complement strand
GACCGTGGGCCGTCCGGGCAAAGGTATAATGAGAAATGCTATTTTGTTTGCCTTAGGTTTTGCAGTTATGATGTTTGCAAGCCTCACTCCTTATATTACCGTTGGTATATTTATGGCTTTAATTATGGTGTTAAGTTCTGTAGCAACATTAATGTATTTGCCAGCATTAATTGTCAATTTTAAAAAATGGTTACCTTTTAATGGAGGACGATAAAGATGAGATATGTAAAAGTATTGATTATGATATTGGCGTTAGGAATAATCTGGACAAAGGTGTCTTTTCCTAGCGACACGTTAACTCCGGAAGAAATCGTTCGTGCCTGTTATGCCCGTTTTTATTACGCAGGCGAAGATATGCGCGCAAAGGTTCTGATGGAGCTTATAAATAAAGTTGGCCAAAAGAGGGTAAGGGAACTTACAATGTTAAGGAAGGATTACGAAGATGGCGGCAATCAAAAGTACTATATGTATTTTCATAGACCAGCGGATGTGAAGGATACCACATTTATGGTCTATAAGTACCCTGAGAGGGATGACGACCGCTGGCTATTCATCCCTGCACTCGATTTAGTCAAGAGGATCGCTAGTAACGATAAGTTCTCGAGCTTTGTGGGAAGCGACTTCAGTTATGAGGACATTTCGGGCAGAAAGCCGGAAGAGGACAGCCATACTATGTTAAAAAAAGAGATGATAAATAATAGAACTTGTTTCGTTATCGAAAGCCTTCCCAAAGAGACTTCAGAGTACACCAGAAGAGTCTCGTGGATTGACGAAGCAAACTTTTTGCCCATAAAAGAAGAATTCTATGATAGACAGAATGAACTATATCGAACCTTTGAAGCCTTGGAGATTAAAGATATAGATGGGATTCTAACCATAACCAAGAGGGCGATGAGAAATGTTAAAACTGGCCACAGTACAGAAGTAACCTTTCAAGAGGTCAAATACAATTTAAGCATAACAGACGATATCTTTACGGAACGGTTTCTGCGCAACCCTCCGCAGCAGTGGCTGAAGGAATAAGATGATGAAGGGTACGCTTGTAATTGCCGTAGTGATTTCGTTTGTGTACGCGCTCTCGGCGCAGGCAGCGGAGCTTCCGCAGTGGCATGGTTTTGTTGAACAGGCCTACGCTGGCCGCATTAGCCAGGATCGGCTTACTAAACATCAGGATTACAACATGCTTGAACAGCGGGTGCAACTGAAGACCCGCTATGCGATCCCGGGAGAGAATCTTCTTTCCCGCTGGAACAGCGTGGCCACATACAAGGGCGATTTTCTTTTGGATGAGTATTTTGATACGAGCGGATCCTATGAGGTGCGCGAGCTTAACCTCGCTTTCAGCCCGACAAGGATAATAGATATCAAGGCCGGCCGGCAGGTGCTAACCTGGGGAACAGGGGATTACCTTTTTATCAACGATCTTTTTCCCAAGGATTACATTTCGTTTTACATCGGAAGGGATGATGAGTATCTGAAAAAACCATCCGATGTACTGCGTATATCACTGTACCCTAAAACAGTCAACATCGATTTTGTACTTATCCCGTATTTTACCCCCAATACCATGCCAGA
>JAUYOH010000068.1 GCA_030695925.1 Candidatus Omnitrophota bacterium | reverse complement strand
AATCCGCCCAAGGGGATACTTCTTTACGGAGTTCCCGGCACCGGAAAGACGCTTTTAGCAAAAGCAGTCGCTACCGAGAGCGGTGTAAATTTTATCTCGGTTAAAGGCCCTTCTCTTATGTCCAAGTACGTAGGAGAGAGCGAAAAGGCGATCCGCGAGGTTTTTAAGACGGCAAAACAGGCCTCGCCCACAATTCTATTCTTTGACGAGATAGATAGCGTTGTCCCGAGGCGCGGTTCAAGTTCTACAGATGCCCACGTAACAGAACGGGTGATAAGCCAATTTCTGACGGAGATGGATGGGATTGAGGAATTAAAGGGGGTTGTGGTTCTGGCAGCTACCAACAGGCTTGATATGGTCGATCCCGCTATATTACGCTCGGGCAGGTTTGATATTTTATTTGAGCTTCCGAAACCCGACGAGAAGACCAGAGAGGAGATATTTAAGATACACACTAAGAATAAACCGCTGGCTAAGGAAATAAATTTAAAAGAATTCGCTAAAGATACCGAAGGCAAAGTAGGAGCGGATATCGAATTTATATGCAGGAAGGCGGCAATGCTCGCGATAAGAGAATATATAGAACCTCAAAACTCAAAGAGTAAAGCCCAGGGCCTCGAGCTTAAGATTACGAAGCGGCACTTTGAAGAGGCGTTGGCCTTAGTGATTAAAACAGAGCAAAAAAGAAAGGGGCATGAATAATATGTTAAAATTTATCAAGGGTTTAGTGGATAGCGTTAAGAAGTTACTCGGCGGCATCTTCAAGAAAAAGGCGAAACCGCCGGAACAGAAATAGTTCGGCAAATATTATAGAAAGAAAAGGAATGTATATTTACGGGGTTTTGAATTCTGGCAAAGAGCTCTTCTTTGGCCCCCACGGTATTACCGCCTGCGAAGAGGTCTATACTATTTCCTGTCAGGATATCTCGGCGGTAGTGAGCGATTCTGAAACAGTCGATTATACACGAATGCGCAAAGATGTTTTGGCCATGTTTTTAGTCAGGCATCAAAAGGCCATAGAAAAGATTATGAGCTTAGGCCATACCATCATTCCTATGAGATTAGGGACCTTTGCTAAAGATATAGAGGAGATCAAACACATATTGGCTTGCGGCCATTCCATAATCAAAGATATCTTTAATAAGATATCGAATATGATAGAAATTGACATTGCGGCCACTTGGAGCGATTTCAATTCGGCACTTAAAGAGATCGGGGAAGATAAAGAGATTAAAGAGTTTAAGGAGATGCTCTTAGTCAACCCCAAGGCTGTGACTGTGGACGACCAGATGAAGGTAGGGCTTTTGGTTAAAGAGGCATTGGACAAAATTAGAGAAGGATATTCTAAAGGAATACAAACCGCCCTCAAAAGCGTAAGTCAATCTTTAAAAGTCCACGAGCTTATGGATGACAAGATGGTCGCTAATATAGCTTTTTTAATCAATAAAGCCAAGCATAAAAACTTTGATATAAAGGTCGAGGGGTTAAATATTGAATTTAATGAGAAGTTAAATTTTAGATGCGTCGGCCCCCTTCCGCCCTATAGTTTTTATACGCTTGAGATAAAAACGCTAAAAAATGAAGAGGTGGACTGGGCGAAGAAAAGGCTCGGGATTTTAAATGACATCACGAG
>JAUYOH010000057.1 GCA_030695925.1 Candidatus Omnitrophota bacterium | reverse complement strand
ACCTCTGATACGACTCCGGCGCCTACGGTATGGCCGCCTTCGCGGATAGCGAAGCGCAGCTCTTTGTCCATGGCGACCGGGATTATGAGTTCGACTTCGAATATGACGCTGTCACCGGGCATGACCATCTCGACACCCTTTTGAAGGGTGACTACACCGGTAACATCTGTTGTCCTAAAATAGAACTGGGGCCTGTAGCCCGTAAAGAACGGGGTATGACGGCCGCCTTCTTCCTTGGTCAGGATATAGACCTTGGAGACGAACTTGGTATGCGGGGTAATTGAACCCGGCTTGGCAAGGACCTGACCGCGTTCTAGGTCGTTCTTGTCTATGCCTCTTAAGAGGACTCCTGCGTTGTCTCCGGCGATACCTTCATCTAAAAGCTTGCGGAACATCTCGATACCGGTTACGACGGTCTTCTTGATCTCCTTGCGCATGCCCACTATCTCGACTTCGTCGTTTATCTTGACCTTTCCTCGCTCTATACGGCCGGTTCCTACTGTGCCGCGGCCTGTGATAGAGAAGACGTCCTCTATAGACATAAGGAAGGGCTTGTCCATCTCTCTTTTTGGTTCGGGTATATATTCATCAAGGGATTTGACCAGGTCAAATATGGGTTTACAGTTGGGGCAGTCGTCTTTGCCGCAGGCGCAGTTCATGGCGTTTAAGGCTGAGCCGCGGATTATCGGGGTCTTATCCCCGGGGAACTCGTATTTGGTCAAGAGCTCTCTTACTTCGAGCTCGACTAAGTCCAGGAGCTCTTTGTCATCTACTGCGTCTACTTTGTTTAGGAATACTACTATATAAGGAACGCCTACCTGGCGGGCGAGTAAGATGTGCTCTCTTGTCTGGGGCATCGGGCCGTCAGGGGCTGATACTACTAATATGGCGCCATCCATCTGGGCAGCGCCTGTAATCATGTTCTTTATGTAGTCGGCATGTCCGGGACAGTCAATGTGCGCGTAATGGCGCTTGTCTGACTGGTATTCCACATGGGCTATGTTTATCGTAATACCGCGCTCCTTCTCTTCAGGGGCGTTATCGATGGAGTCATAGGCCCTTACCTCTGCCATGCCCTTCTTGTTAAGGCACATGGTGATCGCGGCTGTCAGGGTCGTCTTACCATGGTCTACGTGGCCTACCGTTCCGACATTTACGTGCGGCTTAGTGCGTTGAAATTTTTCCTTTGCCAT
>JAUYOH010000047.1 GCA_030695925.1 Candidatus Omnitrophota bacterium | reverse complement strand
TAACATCTAATACCTTCCCCATCAATTTGCGATTATTCTGCCGCGAGACATCCTGCTGGACTCTCATAATTTCATCCCACCGCGCCTTCTTCTCTTTTTCCGGTATCTGGTCCGCGAACTTATACGCGGCTGTCCCCTCTTCCCTTGAATAAGTAAAGGCGCCCAAGCGTTCAAATTTTTCTTTCTTGATAAAGCCGACGAGTTCCGAAAACTCTTTATCTGTTTCTCCGGGAAATCCCACGATTATGGATGTGCGGATTACCACACCCGGAATACTCTTTCTTATTTTATGAAGCAGGTCCAGGATAGATTTTCTGGTCGTTCCCCTGTTCATCTTCTTTAATATCTTGTCGCTTATATGCTGAATGGGTAAATCGATATATTTGCAGACAGCGGTTTCATCTCTTATTACTTTAATAAGTTCGTCGGTAAAATGCGCTGGATGGGTATATAAAAGGCGTATCCAGTTTACCCCCTTGACCCTGGCAAGTTTCTTCAATAATTCCGCGAGGGCAAGGCGTTTGTATAAATCCATCCCGTAAAGAGTCGTATCCTGCCCGATAAGATTTATCTCCTTTACCCCGCTTTTAATAAGCGCGGCCGCCTCCCTTAATACCGAATCCATCTTCCGGCTTCTGTGCCTTCCGCGCACGCAGGGAATCACGCAAAAAGAACATTTATGCGAGCATCCCTCAGAAATCTTCAGATAAGCGTAATGTTTCGGGGTAAGGCGTATACGGGGAGACCTGTCGTCATACAAAAACTTGGGTGCGGGCGGGATATTGAAGACTCTCCGGTTCTTTGTAAGGGCACTTATTATCCGCGGCAGATTCCTGAAACCGTCCGCCCCTATGAACCCGTCTATCTCTTTGAATTCGTCCTTAAGTATCTTTCCGTATCTCTGCGGAAGGCATCCGGCGATAAGTATCTTCTTTAATTTATTCTCTCTCTTCAGGTCTATCACGTCGAGGATGATATCTATGGATTCTTTCTTGGCGTCCTCAATAAAAGAGCAGGTGTTTATGATGGCGATATCCGCGCCGTCGGTTATATCTACGATATCACAGCCGGATTTTTTTAAGATGCCGAGCATGACTTCGGAATCGACAAGATTTCTCGCGCAGCCTAATGAGAGGATCGATGCTTTAATAGACATGTTCTGGATGGTGTGGCTATTTTGGTAGTTTAACGCCGTCTCTGGTGATGAGGATGCCCTTGGTGACGCCTTTTCCCAGAACGCCAAGAGCCGTACTGTTTAATTCGGCGGCTATCGCCTCGGCGCGGCTTGTCGAGACATCAAGGGAATCTTTCGCTTCCCAAGTCTCGGCGGCGCCTTTTTTAAGAATGCCATCATATATGACGCTGCCGTCAGCCTTTATCTTAAGATAGACATCGCTCTTGGCTTTTATCTTGAGGGAAATATTCTCGCCTTTAGGGATTTGCGCAGGTTGAAGCTTGGGCTTGGGAACTTCGGCCTTCTTTACGGCCTTGGGCTTTGATTTAAGGCCTTCTTTTATCTTTGAGCCGGCAAATATCGCAAGTTTAATACCGGCGAGGAGAACCGCTATTACGATTACGGCGGTAACCGCCTTTTTAAGGGGGAATTTAAAAGACGAACTCCTCTCCGCCGCTATTAATATCTGTTCACGGGTACGGGGGCGTTCACCATGGTATTCTTCCGCAAGCGAGGTGCCGTCAAGCCCGAGATAATCCGCGTATTTCCTGATGAAACTCTTTATGTAGACCGTGCCCGATATGGCCTCCGCGGGCCTGTCATCCTCAAGCGCGGCCAATATCTTGTTATGGATGCGCGTGTCTTTCTGCGCCTGCTCAAGCGAGATGCCTTTGTCTTCGCGGGCCTGCTTTAATCTCGTCCCGATTGATTCCATTTGGCCTTCACGGCCTCCATATTATCTATAAGGATACTTCTCGGCTTTGAGCCGTTATACGGGCCTACTATCCCGTCGGCCTCCATAGTGTCTACAAGCCGTGCGGCCCTCGTATAACCGAGCCCCAATCTTCTCTGGAGCATCGAGACAGAGGCCTGTTTCGTCTCGAGGACCATCCTTACCGCCTCCTCATACATCTCATCTTTCTCGAAAGTCTTGCCGTGTATTTTTTTGTCCTGCTCCTTAAGTATCTCCTCGTCGTAATCCGTTTCGCGCTGGCCTTTGATGAAATTTATCACTCTCTCTATCTCGCTGTCCTTAACTAAGCAGGCCTGCGCGCGTGTCGGTTTGGCGTCGCCCGGCCTTAAGAAGAGCATATCGCCTTTGCCCAGCAATTTATCCGCGCCGTTCATGTCCAAGACGGTCCTCGAGTCGACTTTGGAGGCGACCTTGAACGATATCCTCGCCGGGAAATTCGCCTTGATGACGCCTGTGACAACATCTACCGACGGCCTCTGTGTGGCCAGTATTATATGTATCCCGACCGCGCGGGAGAGCTGCGAGAGCCGTGTTATGGCGTTCTCCACTTCCTGCGCGGCGATAAGCATAAGGTCCGCGAGTTCATCGATTATGACTACTATATAAGGAAGGACCTCAGGCACGTCGTCCTGCCCGTTAAAATCGCCCTTCGCCTTCTTTTCGTGGAAGAATTCTATGTTCCTTACGGCGAGGCGCGCGAACAATTTATACCGCGACTCCATCTCGTTTACGACCCAGTTCAATGCGCCCGCCACTTTCTTGTGGTCTGTCACGACCGGGCATAACAGATGCGGCAGCCCGTTGAACATCGCAAGTTCCACCATCTTCGGGTCTACCATCAGAAACCTTACCTCGTCGGGCGTGGCATTGAACAGCATAGAGCTTATTATCGAATTGACACATACGGTCTTTCCTGAACCGGTAGTTCCCGCGATCAAGATATGCGGCATCTCGCCTAAATCCGCGATGACCGGAGTGCCGCCGATATCCTTGCCGAGGGCCAAAGTGAGTTTCGATTCCGAATTCTGGAATTCCGAGGTCTGCAGTATCTCTTTTAGGTATACCAACGCGCTCGAGGAATTCGGCACCTCCACACCCACCCTTGCCTTACCCGGTATCGGCGCCTCTATCCTCACGCTCTGCGCCTTCATGGTGAGGGCGATATCGTCGGAAAGGCTCGTTATTCTCGTCACCTTGACGCCGGGCGCGGGCTCTAACTCATATCTTGTGATCACCGGGCCGCGTTCGACGGCTGTCACCTTTACATCTATTCCGAAATCCCTTAATGTCTCCTCAAGGATCCTTGCGTTGGCGTTTAAGTCCTCGGTTATCTTTCTCTCCTCAAGAGGCGGCGGCGAATCCAGCAGACTTAAGTCCGGCAGTTTGTAATCCCCGACCGCGTGCTTCACGATTTTTATAGGCGCGGGCTTACCATCTTCTTTCTTTATCACTTTTTTGATATCTATTACGGGAGCCTGGCGCGGTTGCTCCTGCGCCTTGGCGACTTCGGCTTTCACCGCTTCAAATCCGCGTTTTAACGGGGATTCCCTTTCGGGACGCTTGAGTTCTCTTTCCTGTAATAAGGCGGGTTTTTTCTTAAGGACACCGGAAAAGAGCCCTATTATACTGTTGACGAGGGACATGAATATCGGAAATATCAGAAACTCGGTGGCGAGCAATATCGAGAGAAGCCCCAAGACTATCACCATAATATAAGCGCCGATCGGCCCTAAGTATCTTACGAAAAAGTCTGAAAAGAAAAGGCCCAAGAGCCCGCCGCGGTGGACCTTCATCACGTCCGCCGGCGAACCGAGCATGCTAAGGAAAGCGCTTAACGCGATAAATAAAAAAGAGGCGCCGAGTAATTTAAAATAAAATTTCTGCGGCACCTTGCCTAAGAATTTCCCGATCGACCACGTCGCGGTCAGGACCGGGATGACGTAAGCGCTGAAACCTATAAGGGAGAATAAGCCGGCGGCAACCATGGCACCGACTATCCCGGCGTAATTCTTGGTATATACGTTAGGTTGGGATGTAAACCAAGGCAGGTCGTTCTGGTCGTAGGAGATAAGACTTACAAAAATCAGGATAGTTATAGCGAAGAGAAGAACGCCCCAAATCTCGTTTATCCTCTCCTGCTTCACTTCTTTACCTGCGTCTCCTTTCGTCCCTGCCGCGGTCTTCTTTACCGCCTTCGCTGCTGGCAGCGCCGGGCATCGCCTGTTTTCTGCTTAAATTCAGGCGGCCCTGCTCATCTATCTCGACGAGTTTTACGGGGAATTCATCGCCGAGTTTCACGATTTCCTCGACGTTCTTTACGTATTTATCGGACAACTCCGAGACGTGGACAAGGCCTTCCTGTCCGGGCAGAATCTCGACGAACGCGCCGAAGGGCATTATCCTCTTTACCTTGCCCGTATAGATCTTTCCGACCTCCGCGGATTCGGTCAGTTTATTTATGATGTCCAAAGCCTTCTGAAGGGCTTCGCCGTCGCTTGAAGCGACATTTACCGTGCCGTCGTCCTCAATATCGATAGTCACACCGGTATCTTCTATTATCTTGCGTATGACCTTACCTCCCGGGCCTATGACATCCCTGATTTTATCAGGGTTTATCTTGAATGAGACTATGCGCGGGGCGAATTGCGACAATTGCTGCCTTGGCGCTGCGATAGTGGCCTTTATCTTCTCGAGGACAAACATCCTCGCTTCTTTCGCCTGCTCGAGCGCCGCCTTCAATATATCTATCGATATGCCGTCTATCTTCAGGTCCAACTGGACGGCAGTCGTTCCCTTCTCCGTGCCGGTCACCTTGAAATCCATATCTCCAAAATGGTCTTCAAGGCCGGAGATATCGGTTAATATGACTGCCTTCTCGTTTTCCTTTACCAGTCCCATCGCGATACCGCCCACAGGCGCCTTTATCGGCACACCAGCGTCCATAAGCGAGAGCGTTCCGGCGCATACCGTTGCCATAGACGAGGAGCCGTTTGACTCCAATACCTCGGAGACGACCCTGACGGTATACGGGAAATCCTCTTTTGACGGCATAACGGGCTTTAAGCCCCTCTCCGCCAAGGCGCCGTGGCCTATCTCGCGCCTTCCCGGGCCTCTTACGGGCCTTACCTCTCCGACCGAGAACGGCGGAAAATTGTAATGCAGCATAAAAGGCTTCGATGTCTCGCCTTCAAGCGCGTCTATCGTCTGCTCATCAGCTGAGGTACCTAACGTAGTCACAGAAAGGCTCTGCGTCTGCCCGCGGGTAAATAATGCCGAACCGTGCGTCCTCGGCAGGACACCGACTTCGCAGGTTATCTCGCGGATATCCTTAAAGCCGCGGCCGTCTATCCTCTTCTTCTTATCTATGACTATGCGACGCACATCTTCCTTCTCTATCTTTACCAGCGCCGCCTTTACATTGCCTTCGGTATAAGGCGAACCCTCAACCACCAACGCCTCAACCATATTCTTCGCTATTAAAGCCATTAATTCTTCGCGCTCTTCCTTACTGCTGGCCAGTTCCACTTCCTTGATCTTATTAAGCGAAAGTTCTTTTACCTTATCGTAGAGGCCTTTGTCAACGGAGTTAAAGATAATGTCCTTCGCTTTCGGTCTGCCGCATTCCCGCTTCATCTTTTCCTGCAGCTCTACCGAGGAGATCAGATTCTTGTGGCCGAATTCTATCGCCTTCAAAACGACGTCTTCCGGCACCTCATTCATTCCGGATTCTATCATTATGATATTATCCTTGGTGCCGACGACGACAAGGTCCATAGGGCTCTTTTCCAGCTCCGCGAACGTCGGATTAAGCACAAATTCGCCGTCGAGCATCCCCACACGGACAGCGCCGATCGTATAATTAAAGGGGATGTCGGAAATTCCGAGCGCGCAGGAAGCGGCATTTATCGCGAGGATATCCGGATCGTTCTCTCCGTCATGGGATAAGACCAAAGCCATTATCTGGATCTCGTGGCCGATGCCTTCGGGAAACAGCGGCCTTATCGGCCTGTCTATAAGGCGGGCGGTCAACACCTCTTTTTCAGAGGGCCTGCCTTCACGCTTGAAAAAGCCTCCGGGTATCTTTCCGGCGGCGTATGTCTTCTCCTGATACTCAACGGTCAGGGGCACAAAGGAAATATCCGCGTTTTTGGAAGGCTCCTTGGACATAACCGCGGTCACTAAGACGACGGTCCCGCCGTACTGGACGGTAACCGCTCCGCCGGCCTGCTTGGCCATCCTGCCGGTCTCAAGTATCAGATCGTTTCTTCCTAATTTGGTCTCAAATTTTTTCATCATTTTCTTTCTTATTTTTTATTAATGACAATTAAGGCAAAAAACCCCGCCTGCCTTCATCTTTATACCGGATAACACAGCAGAAAGATGAAAGGCCTACTTCCTCAACTCTAATTTATCCAGGATTTCCTGATATTGCCCGGAACTTTCTCGTTTAAGAAAATCCAAGAGCTTGCGCCTCTGGCTTACAAGCTTTAGAAGCCCGTGGCGAGAATGGCGGTCTTTCTTGTGGATTTTGAAGTGCTCGGTCAGAAGGTTTATCCTTTCCGTAAGAAGCGCTATCTGGACCGGAGCCGAGCCTGTGTCTTTCTCACTCTGCTTGAAGCTGTCTATCAGGCTCTTCTTTTTTTCCTGCACAATTGTCATTAATTTCACCTCCTATTGTGTTATACATTATCATAATTAATTCTAAATGTAAAGAATTATTACCTCTTGCCGCTTAAAATCCTCCGTGCATATGCGTCGTCTTTTCTTATTTGTTCGACGAGTTTCTCATGACCGGCGAATTTCCTGACGCCGCGTAACCTCTTTACGAATGTGACCTCGATATCCTCCCCGTATATCATCGAGCGGAAATCGAATATATGGGCCTCTATCACCGGCTCTCTCTCGCCGAAGGTCGGACGGTGGCCTATAAAGAGGGCGCCTCCGAATTTTTTATTCCCGAGTCTTACCCGGACGGCGTAGACACCGCTCGGCGGTATTGCTTCATGGTGAGGGTCTATGTTCGCTGTCGGATATCCCAGCAGTCTTCCTCTGCTGGCCCCGCTTACGACTGTGCCGAATACTGTGACAGGACGCCCCAGCATACGCGAGGCCTCGGCCAACCTTCCTCTGATGATCAGATCGCGGATTGTGGTCGATGAAATAATCTTCCCGCCAACCTTTACCAAAGGGACAACGGTGACTTTAAATCCGTATTCGCGACCGAACCTTTTCAGTAGCGCGGTATCTCCGGCGTTACCCTTCCCGAAAACAAAATTAGTCCCTACAAAAAGTTCCAAGACCATGAACCTGTCGACAAGTATCTTCTTTACAAAATCCCGCGGCTTGAGGTTAGAGAACTTTTTGGTGAACTTGATGACCGAACAGGCATCGGCTCCAAGTTCACGTATAAGTCTTACCCTGTGGGCCGTGGACATTATCGAGGGGATCGGCTTATGGGGCCGAAGGACTTTTAGGGGATGAGGGTCAAACGTTATAACAACACTTCTTCCTCCGATCCTCTTCGCCGTGCTCATCGCGCGGCGCGCGATGACGGCGGCCCTGATTATCTTCCTGTGGCCCAAATGTACGCCGTCAAATATCCCTATCGCCGCGACAGTCTTCCTCATTCCTTCAAAATATACCCTTCCAGTTCGTCTCTCGAAAACGACTTCAGTTTATCCATATCTACGGATTTATCCAATGTAAATTCGCCGGCGCGCACGCGCCGCAGGTAAGACATGTATCCGTTGCAACCCAATTTATCGCCTATATCGTCGCATAATTTCCTGATATAAGTCCCTTTTGAACATACCACGGAAAAATCAATATTCGGGATCTCGACCTTCTTTATTCTCAACTCCTTAATATGTATCTTCCGCGGCTCGCGTGGGACTTCTTTGCCCTTTCTGGCGAGTTCGTATAACCTCTTCCCTTTATACCGCAGGGCCGATACCATCGGCGGCACCTGCTCTATCTCGCCCTCAAAGGATTTAAAGACATGCCTTACGTCTTCCTCGGTTATCTTGGATGCGTCTGACTCGGAGAGGACTTTTCCTTCGGCGTCCCCGCTATCGGTCTTCCTGCCCAACGTAATAGTCGCCTCGTATTCCTTGTCGCCGCTTGTCAGTTCGAAAGAGCGCTTTGTCGCCTTGCCTATCAGTATGACAAGGACTCCGGTGACAGCCGGGTCTAAAGTCCCCGCGTGGCCCGCCTTCTTTATCTTAAAATGCTTACGGATAAAGTCCACCACGTCGTGGGAAGTCATGCCTCTCGGCTTATCAACGATCAATATCCCGTCCATCTCAAACGGCTTTAGAGACCTCCCTTAATATCATCTTCTCGGCTTGGTTTGGGCTGGCCGCTTTAATGGTGCAGCCGGCGGCGCGGGCATGTCCGCCTCCGCCGAACTTGGAGGCGATCTTATTGACATCTACATCTTTTTTGCCGCGTAAACTCACCTTAAAAATCCCTCTCTTCTCCGTCTCCTTAAAGAATAACGCCGCTTTACATCCTCTTACCGACCTCGGTAACCCTATAAAGTTCTCGGCCTCGTCAAAGCTGGCGCCGGACTTTTTAAGCATCCGTCTCGTAAGCCACACCCAGACAATCTTTCCGTCCTTGCTCTTCTTTATGCCGGATAGAACAAGACCCAGCAGGTAAGTCGACTGAAAAGACCTCAACTCAAAGAGATGCTCATAAATAGCGTTCATGTCCAGTCTTTTCCTGATGAGTTCAGCCGCTATCATATGTGTCTTTGCTGTAGTATTCGAATACCTGAATGAGCCGGTATCGATCAATATCGCCGAATATATCGTTTCCGCTTCGTCTCTGGCCAACTCTAACTTTAACTTTTTGGAGAGTTCAAATATCATCTCGCCTACGGCGGCGGCTTTGGGGTCGACCCAGTTTACGTCTCCGAACATATCATTGCTTACATGATGGTCGATATTTATGACCGTCTTATCCTCGGTGATTAGCTCCTTTACCCTGCCTATGCGTTCGAGCGTGGGGCAATCTACTATAACGGCGCAATCGAATTTCCCGGCTCCCTTGCCCTTCAAATCTTTGTACAGGGTTATTGACTTTACCTGCGGCAGGAACATGCATGAAGCCGGCGGCGGGTCTTCATCTATCATCACAACCTTCTTCCCCATCCGCCTGAGCAAACTCGCTATCGCCAATTGGGAACCGACGGCATCACCTTCAGGGTCTATATGCGCGGATATCAAAAACCTCTTATGCCGGCGTATCGCGTCTACGACTTTAGATAGGCTCATTCCTTATTCTCTTTCTCTTTATGGATCTTGTCGAATATCTTGTTGAGGTGGATGACATACTCTGCGGACTCGTCCAGCCTGAATAACAACTCGGGGATGAATTTAAACCTCATCCTCTCGCCCAAGAGTTTTCTTATGTACCCCGACGCCGAGTTAAGCCCCTCGAGGGCCCCTTCCTTCTCCTCGTTGCCCCCTAATAAACTGAAAAGGACCTTGGCGTTCCTTAAATCAGGCGTGACTTCAACTTTGGTGACCGTGATAAAACCTATCCGCGGATCCTTAATCTCTTCACTTATTATTCTTGAGATATGTTCTCTCATCTCGCTTGCGACTCTCTCCGGCCTTACTCCCATTATAGTAGCTCCGTGTTGTAAGTTATCAGGTCAGCCTGCCTGGATTCCTTGATGAAATCGACTATCTTCGACAGCGCCTGATCGACATGAACCTTTTGTGTCCCTACATACGCCATCCCGAGCACCGATGCCTGCCATTTGTCCTGTCCGTCTATCTCGGCGACCGATACGTTGAATCTGTTCCTTATCTTATCCTTGATGCTCTTCAATACCATCCGCTTATCCTTCAGGGACAGGCTCTCAGGTATCCTTAATTCTACGGTCAATATACCGACTATCATATCAACCTTTGAAGTGCCTCATCGCAAAATCAAGTTCTTCGGCCTTTGTCTTTATCTTCGAATCGAGCTTGGCATGCAACGTCCTTTTCAGCACCTGTCTGAAATGCGGGCCGGGCCGTATCCCTTTTTTCGTAAAGTCATCTCCGCGCACGCTTAATTTTATATTAACATATTTTGTCAGGTAATCCATTATCCTGCGCCTTGCCGTCTGGAAGGCCGATTTCGCCATCATAAGCAACAGTGCCTCCGTAGACAGGCCTTCGAGGCAATCATAGATCTGGCTCGGCTTTAATTTCTCCTTTTTGCTCAAAAACGACAACGTCTTCTCCGCCGTTTTTTTGCAAGAGATGAGTTTGGCGCAATCGGCCTTCATAAATACGAATTCATCGCATATCTTCTGGGCCTCGGCTAAACTCAATTCGTCGAGCAACGCCCCCAGATATATCAACCAGCGGTTTACGCCGTGCCTTCTTTTGAGTCGCGCCGCGTCATACCACGCCAGCGCCTCATCGACGGAACTGAATAAATTAACGGTCGACTTTGTCAATTTAAGGCCCGGGGCGATAAACCTCAATTCGTTTAATTCCGCGAGGCGCCTGACCGCCTTCAGCGGCTTCTCCTCGCTTAATATCGCTATTATCTCTTCCCTTATTCTCTGCTTCTGTGTGCGGTCGACCATCTTAAGGCCCACCGCCTTTTTTATCAGGTCCTCGGTATGCGGCTCTATCCTGAAATCAAACCTCTGCTCGAACCTTCCGGCTCTGAAGATACGAGTGGGATCGTCGACGAAACTAAGGTCGTGCAGAGCCCTTATCCTGCCTTCCTTGAGGTCGCTCCTCCCCTTAAAGGGGTCGAGCAATTCCCCGAACCCGCGCCCGCTTAATTTAAAGGCCATCGCGTTTATCGTGAAGTCGCGGCGGAAGAGGTCATTCTCTATAGGGCCGAACTTCACGGTAGGAAGCGCGGCCGGCCGCTCATATATCTCGGTCCTCGTCATCGCCACGTCGATCTTGAATTTTCCTCCGGGAAAAAATACGGTCGCGGTGCCGAACCTCTTATGATAGACATACGATCCGCAAAATTCCTTCGCGAGGCGTTTTGTGAATTCGATGGCGTTTCCTTCTATGACTATGTCGATATCGAGATTCTCTACTCCCAATAACAGGTCCCTCACGAACCCGCCGACCGCGAAGGCCGAGAACTCCATATCGTCGGCTGTCCTGCCTATGAGCTTAAGAAGTTCCGCCATCTTCTTCGGGAAAGACCTCTTTATCTTAGAGGTCAGATTTAAAGTATAAAGGCGGCCTGAGGGCTTGCCGCGGGGTTTCTCAAATAACCTGGCGTGAAAGGCCCGCAATAAGTCGGAGCGCGTGACGATACCGAGCAGTTTGGCGCCGTCGAAGACAGGCACGCAGCCTACCCCTTTCTCATAAATGATATCCTGGATCGTGTAGGCCGATGTATCGGCTTTTACCGGAAATATCTTGCCCGACATATAGCCCTTGATACGCGAATGCCCGAATCCCCGCGATATCGCTTTGTCGAGGTCTTTAAGCGCCGCGATGCCGGCTATCTGATTGCCGTCGCGGATGACCGCGTACTCGGTATTCGAGCCGGCTATCTTATCCCTGACGCGGCGGACAGGCTCATCAGGAGTTGCCTCGGGCAATTTGGAGGAGATAAGTTCTTTCGCTTTTATATCAGGCCGTATATGGCTACGCAGATATTCTATCAGTCTCTTCCTGGCCTCGCTTACATTCATGTCCCGTATGACCGCGCCTGCCGCCGAATGGTGTCCGCCCCCGCCGAATACGCCGGCGATCCTCGCGACGTCTACAAACGGCAAGTTGCTTCTGGCGATAAACTGCACCTTGTCCTTGGTCTGGACCATGATGAAACTGACGTTATAATTCTCCGCTTCCTCCAGTTTATGGGCGAGCAGGCTTAAGTCTTCCACATAATCCTCACTTGTCGTAGCGGCGATCGCGACATGCACGCTGTTTATGACATGGATCTCGGTCGACTGGATAAGCTGCGCGAGAAGTTTCAATTCTTTATCGCTTAACTCGCGCTTTAAATAGGAGGAGACAAGATTTAAGTCCGCGCCGTTGGATACGAGAAAACTTGCCATATCTATATCCAACATCGTCGTCGTAGGAAAGGTAAGGGAGCCCGTATCTTCATAGATACCCAAGGCCATGATAGTCGCCTCAAGGGGAGTTATCTTCATACCTTGCCTCTTGATAAGCTCCGCCAGAATCGTCGTCGTGGCACCGGTCTTCTTATAGACATCTTTTTCCGCCTTGACGTCTTCCGAAGTGCGGGGATGGTGATCATAGATATGGACCTCGACACCCTTCTTCCCGACCAGTTGCGCCATTCGCCCTATCCTGTTCGCCAGCCGCGTCTCTACGATAATCAGCCGGGTTACGTTCTCAAGCGAGACGTCCCTCTCATATTCTATCTTTACGAGGTCCTCACTTAAAGACATAAATTCCCTGACTGCCCTTTCCTGCGAACCGGGGAGAACGAGCTTGGCGCCCGGATAGAGCTTGCGCGCCGCGATCATCGAGGCGAGCGCGTCAAAATCGGCGTTCGCGTGGGTGGTGATCAGTTCCATTAAAAGAATCTGGATGCGCCCAATATGGCAAAATGGCTGTCTATACCGCCGTTCGGTTTTTTGATCCCGAGGTTGGAGATGTGCCTGAAACGGTAACCCGCATTAAGCGCCCAACTGTCGTCTATGAAATAATAAATTCCCGCCCCGGCCTGGTCGACAAAATTCATATGCGAGCCCTGCTTTCTGGTCTTCTCCGAGATATAGATAAATCCTGTGCCGCCCTCTATGTAAGGGTAAAATTTCTTCGTCACCGGAAAGGCGTATTTCAAGAGAAAACCGCAACCCGCTTCATAATTTGAACTGGGCTCTGTAACAGGGTTCACAAACGGCTCGACCATAGATAATAACATGCCGGGCATATTCAGTTTAAGCAATTTCTTCAGGTTGAATCCGAACCGTCCGCCGATGTAAATGGTATCATAGTTCTTTGAGGCGCCATCATCTCCCACCTCCGCGGTCCCCCAACCGGAATAAAGGCCGACCTCCTTTAAGGTGGCGTCACTGTTAATCGTATCCGCTGGTTCCGCGTTTACAAGACTTGTAATTCCCACTGATAATACTAAAACAATCACACATCCCAAAATAACTCTTGCCATCTGCCTCCTCCTTTCCTTTATTTTAGACATATTTTCTCCTTACCATTTTTTGGTGCGCCTGGTGCGAATTGAACGCACAACCTTCAGCTCCGGAGGCTGACGCTCTATCCAATTGAGCTACAGGCGCGTCGTCCCGCGCTACGGACGCGGATGAAATTTCCGGTGGATCTGTTTCAGCCGCTCCTTGTCTATATGTGTATATATCTGGGTCGTCGAGATATTCGTATGCCCGAGCAATTCCTGAACCACCCTTAAATCCGCCCCCCTCTGTAATAGATGCGTCGCAAAAGAATGCCTAAATGTATGCGGGGTGACTCTTTTCTTTATGCGCGCCTCACGGACATAGCGTTTAATGACCATCCAGAACGACTGCCGCGACATCGGCTTCCCAAGCCGTGTTAGAAATAACGCATTCGACTCGCCTTTCTTCAGGAATTTCGGGCGCGCCTTAGTAAGATACTTCTGCAGCGCCTCTATCGCTTTCCGCCCGACCGGGATTATTCGTTCCTTCTGCCCCTTGCCGATACATCTCGCAAACCCGACATCCAAGTGCACGTCGTTTACTTTCAGATTCACTAGTTCCGAGACCCTCATACCCGTCGCGTACATAAGTTCGAGTGCCGCCCTATCGCGCAACCCTTGCTTCTTCAGCGTATTCGGCTTTTCGAGTATGGCCTCGACCTCGCTTAAATCAAGGACATCCGGTAATGTCTTCCATAATTTGGGAGTCTCGAGCACAGAAGTGACGTCTTCCTTGACATAGCGCTGCGTCGTAAGATACCTGTGAAAGACCTTTATGGCGACGAGATTGCGCGCGATAGAACTGGCGTTAAGCTTACTATCTTTCAATGTCATCAAAAAGTTCTGTATATCCTGCCGTTTTATGCCGTCCGGGTTCTGTATCCCATGCTTCTTAAAATAAGCGGCGTATTTCCCAAGATCGCGGCCGTATGACTCCAGCGTGTTCTTGCTTAAGCCGCGCTCGATCGAAAGGTAATCCAAAAATTCTTTTATCTGCTCTTTCATATAAAGGGGTTGTGCTCTTTCTCGTAACCTATAGTTGTGGCTGCGCCGTGTCCGGGATAGACCTTCGTCGAGTCCGGCAGGACTAATAATTTCTCACGTATGGACCTTAATAGATCCTCTTCCGAACTATACGGAAAATCCGTCCTGCCTATCCCCTCGTTAAATAACGCGTCGCCTGTAAAGACCAGATCCTCACATTTGACCGATATCGATCCCGGTGTATGTCCGGGTGTATGGATGACCTCCAAAAGCAGGTCGCCCACACAGAGCTTATCCCCATCCTCCAGGACCCTGCTCGCGGGAGGCGAGGAGATCGCCATTCCCAGCATCGCGGAAAGATTCTTCTCCGGATTGCTTAAAAACGGGACATCTGACCTGTGGATCATGATCGGCAACCCGAATCTCCCGTTGGCGCCTATATGGTCGGCGTGGCCGTGGGTATTTATTATGTATTTCGCCGAAAGCCTATTTCTGCTTAACCGTCCCTTAATCTTGCCGTCCTCGGCGCCGGGGTCGATTATCACGGCTTCAAGGGTCTTGGCGCAACCTAAGATATAACAGTTCACCTCCACCGGGCCGACGGCGACCGTCTCTAAGATATACCTCATTTACTCTCTTGCGCCTTTTTAGCCGGTAGCGTCTGCTCGATCGTCTGTAGCGGCTTTATAGGTTCCTCCTCCTTCAAGATGAACGTCTTTACTTCTTTCGGCTCAAATTCTCTTATTATTAGCCGCCTCCGGATCTCAAGGTCATGCCAAAGGCTGTTGGCGAGGACCTCGTTCGGCCGGCCTAAACGGACCTTATCCAATACGCGCTCGTAGACTTTAATATGCGGCTCGAGCGCCTCTTTCTTCGGGCTCTTCAGGAGGTCCTGCATCCTCTCTAAGTCCTCGACCGCCCTGCTTGCGGCCAGGACCTGGCGCTTATTGCTTGACTCGTTCGCCAAGCAATCCATTAAGTCCTCAGTCCATGTCCGCCAATATATAAAATGATTATCGTAAAGTACGGAATTCGGATAAATTCCCTTATAGTCCTGAGGGACGAGGACCGGAGATACCTTTTTGCCTGCCTTCGGTTTGCGGGTGAATTTCTTCTTTAATGTCTCGCAGCCGGAGAGGTTTAAAACAAGGACGGCAAGGATCAATAGCAAACCGAGCCTCTTGAAATATCTCATTATTTTATCTCCTTTATTATTTTATTGAATTGCTCTTCATCTATGGTCTTTACGCCTAATTGCTTCGCTTTATCGTATTTCGAACCCGGATTCTCGCCTGCCACCACGAAATCCGTCTTCTTGCTTACGCTCGAAGAGGCGTTTCCGCCGAGACTCCTGACCATCTCTTCCGCATCGGGCCGCGAACAGCTTTTTAGTTCGCCGGTAAAGACAAACGTCTTTCCCGCTAATCTCATCGTAGCCGCCGAACGCGGCTTCTCAGCGAATCTTATGCCCGCATCCCTAAGCTTCTTCAGGGCTTTCTTACTGTCGGGATTACGGAAAAAATCATATATCGACTGCGCCACGACCGGCCCGATCTCAGGGGTCTTAGGTAGTTCCGCGACGGTCAATTCCGATATCTTATCCATAGAATGAAACGTCCGCGCCAAGACATCGGCTATATGCTCCCCCACATGGCGTATACCCAACGCGTATATAAAACGGCTTAGGGTATTGTCTTTGCTCTTCCCGATGCCCTCGATCAGGTTACGGGCGGATTTATCGCCCATTCTCTCGAGCGAACGCACCTTTTCAAATTTTAAACTGTAGATATCGCCGTAATCCGAGACCAGCTTATTCTCTACTAACTGGTCCACCATCGCCTCACCCATACCCTCGATATCCATCGCGGCGCGGGAGGCAAAGTGGATGAGGTTCTCTTTAAGCTGCGCCGGGCAGAAGACATTCTCGCATCTATAAGCGACCTCGTCTTTTTCTCTTTTTATAGGCGCATCGCAGATATCACATTTTCTTGGCATTACAAATTTCTTCTCTTTGCCCGTTCTTTTGGATTTTACAACTTCAATTACCTGCGGAATTATCTCCCCCGCTTTCTCTATGATTACCGTATCGCCTTTCCTGATATCTTTACGATTTATCTCGTCTTCATTGTGTAATGAAGCGCGGCTTACTTTCGTACCTGCAACAGAAACTTCCTTTAAGATGGCAACGGGTGTTAAAACTCCTGTCCTTCCCACTTGCACTTTAATATCCAATATTTTTGTCTCAACCCGCTCGGCCGGGAACTTATACGCTATCATCCATCTCGGCGACTTGGTAGTCTTGCCGAGTTTCTTCTGCTGGGCAAACGAATCCACCTTTACGACCATTCCGTCTGTATCGTAATCGAGACCCTCACGTTTCTTCTGCCAGACGTCGCAGAATTTCAGGGCTTCGTTTATATTTGAACATTTTTTATAATTCGGGTTCACCCTGAATCCCAGCCCTCTTAGCCCTTCAAGGAGTTCGGACTGCGACTCAAAAGGCGCCCCCTCGAAATATCCTATCCCGTGCGCGAAGATATCCAACCCGCGCTTGGCTACGATCCTCGGGTCAAGAAGTTTCAGCGAGCCTGCCGCCGCGTTGCGTGGATTGGCGAACAGCTCTTCACCTCTCTTTCCCTTCTCTTTATTTATCTTCTCAAAACTCTCGAGCTTCATATAGACCTCGCCGCGCACCTCCATGAACTTGGGAGCGGCATCACCTTTAAGCGGAGTAAGTTTAAGAGGGATAGATCTTATTGTCTTTAGATTGACCGAGACGTCATCTCCCTTAAAACCGCTCCCGCGCGTGGCTCCGCGGGCAAAGAGGCCTTTCTCATAGGTAAGTGAGACAGAGACGCCGTCTATCTTCAACTCAACGACATATTCATATTTCTCGCCGGCCAGATTCTTCTTTACGCGCTCGTCGAAGGCGCGCAGTTCATCATGGTTGTAGGTGTTATCCATGCTGAGCATCTGGGCCTTGTGTTCGACCACGGCGAAGCCGCCGACGGGAGCGCCACCGACGCGCTGGGTAGGCGAATCGAGCGTGATAAATCCGGGATTTTCTTTCTCGAGTTTCTGAAGTTTCTTAAGGAGGAGGTCGTATTCCTGATCGAAGATCTTCGGTTTATTCTCGATATAATAAAGGCGGTCGTGATAGCGGATCTCTTCGCGGAGTCTCTCTATCTGGTCTTTGATCTTGGGTCTTTCCATTTCAACTTCCTTCCAAGAGACGATAGGCCAATGGCTCCGGCAACCCCGCGCCCAAAATCTTGTTCATGGCCTTTCGGATATCGTATTTTACTCTCTTTATCTCGGCCGTACCTGTATCCGTGTCATAAATGCAATATGCGGCCCGAGGGTCATTATCCCTCGGCTGCCCCACGCTTCCGACATTTACCAGTCGTTTGCTGCCCTCCGTGAATTTGGCCGGCGAATGAGTGTGTCCCACAAAACAAATTTTCGTCCGGCATAGATCGAGCGTACGCGAGGCGTCGGCTTCTCCGAAGATATAATCGAATTCCTCAGGCCTTTCAAGTGACCCGTGGACCAATGTTATCTCTTCATCCTCATATTTGAGCGGCAGGCCTTTAAGATAATCCTTCTCTGAATCGTCAAGCTGTGTCTTCGTCCAATCTACGGACGCGCGCGCGTATACGTTAAAATACGAGTAATCTATCAAGTCTACCGCCGCCCAGTCATGATTGCCGCATACGGTCAGACAATTCAATTCACGAATCATCTTTATACATGCCTTCGGGTCGGCGGCGTATCCTACGATATCCCCTACACAAAAGTATCTGTCGGCCGCCTCTGCCCTGAGCGCCTCTAAGACCGCCTCGAGCGCTTCTAAATTGCTATGGATATCCGAAAAAACCGCGTACCTCATATCGGTTGCCCTATCGAGGAAACCTGATACCGAAATCGCTGAATTCTCCGGTCGGCTCCTCCCACGAGATGTCGGCGTCCTTTACATATCCGGCCATCTCTTCTGAGAGTCTCTTTAAAAGGTCATTCAGGTCCGCCTCATCGCCTTCGGCCAAGAGTTCTACTTTTCCGTCGCGCAGATTACTCACCCAACCTGTTATGCCCAAGTTCTGGGCTACTGCTTCGGCAGTGTACCTGAAACCCACCCCTTGCACCCTGCCTGAATAAAATGCGTGAACCCGTTTCTGCGCCATATCTTTATAATGGTCGGGGCGGACAGACTTGAACTGTCGACCTCTTGGTCCCGAACCAAGCGCTCTACCAAACTGAGCCACGCCCCGAACGAATTCTGTTATCTCTAAGGCAAAAATTCGTTCGGGGCACGCCCCTCTCGATTCTTTGCCTAAACTGTTATTTTATCTAAAAATATGCCCTAATTTATAAGCCATATAATCCCAAAAGGATTTTTTCCCGCTTTGGTTGATATCCTGCCGGTTTAACCCCCACAATCCGCGCTTCTGATTTCTAGCTTTTTCCTGAAGGGCCAAAAACGTCTTGGCGTATTTTACGTTTGGAGGGAAGGTATATATCATCGCGTAACCGTTCTTGACTAACTCGGCGTTCACGAAGATATCGTCCGCATAAACATAGGCGAGTGTCCTGCCGTATCTATCGGTCTTTTCGACGTCGTATTCGAGCCTGACCTTTTTGCCTTTAACTAATCTCTCATTTTCTCCCTTGGCTTCGGCATAATAAGGACGCCCTTTCTCTGGGGTATCCATACCGATATACCTTACATGCCGCCCGTCTTCCAGGACAACGGTATCGCCGTCGACGACCCTCGTGACCCGAAATTCCTCCGTTATACCGGCGAAACCGTTTGGAAGAATTGACGATGCGAAAATAAAGAGAGTGAAAAACAGGGATTTCCTACTTAACATAACTTTAGATTTTAGCACGGGAGGCAAATATAGTCAATTAAGATTAGATAAAACCTTTGTCGCGGAGGAATTCTTCGGTGATATTGGAGGGTTTGCCACGGCCTAAAAATTTCCGGACGAACTTGCCGAGCATATCAATCTCAAGGTTGACTTTGTCGCCTGTCTTCTTAAATCCAAGGGTTGTAACCTGCGAGGTATGAGGGATTATATATACCGAGAACGAGGATTGCTTGATCTCCGCGATGGTCAAGCTTATGCCGTCAACAGCTATCGAACCTTTCTGGACTATGCCATCCAGCAAATCTTTCTCGGCCGCAACCTCAATTAATATCGCGCCCTTCTCTTCTTTTTTACCGAGTATTGTACCGATACCATCGACGTGGCCGGTCATAAAATGCCCGCTTATCTTTGCGCCGGCCTTGAGGGCAGCCTCTAGATTCACTTTATCGGCAGGCCTTAAATCTCCGAGGTTGGTCCTCTTTAAGGTCTCCTCTATGACCTCGACCGCGAACCTGTCTTTTATCACATCTACAACCGTAAGGCAGGCGCCGTTAACGGAGACGGAATCCCCTTTTTTTAAGTCCGCCGTTATCTTCTTGGCCTTGATAGTAAAAAGTCGCGGGTCTCTTGATTCTTCCGTCTTATCGACTACGCCCAATTCCTCGATTATTCCCGTAAACATATCTAATTCCTTACATATCCTTCTATCATAAAATCTCCGCCTAATTTACGCACGGCCGCATCCTTTATCTCTATCGCCTTGCTGACTTTGTCGACGCCGATACCTTCGACCGAAGTGACCGCCTGCCGGCCTCCGATTATCTTCGGAGATATAAAAAAACAGACCTTATCCACCACTTTGGCCTCGAAAGCGGAAGCGATGACTTCTCCGCCGCCTTCTATAAGAACGTTAGTCACGCCTCTTTTTGCCAAATCTTTAAGCAATGATCTTATATCTACCCTGCCGGCCTTTCGCGCTTTCGCTAATATAACCTCGCCTCCTCTGCTGCTCAGCAGCCGCGCCGAGGACGGTATCTTCGAGCCGCCGCATAAAATCACTCTTAAAGGCTGCTTTACGTTCCTGCCTTTTATCCTCGCGGTCAATAACGGGTCGTCTTTTAATACCGTGCGCGAGCCTACGATTATTGCATCGACCCTGCTGCGCAGGCGATGGACGAACTCTCTGGCTTTCGGGCCGCTTATCCATTTGGAATCGCCGGTCCGGCTCGCGATCTTTCCGTCCAGGCTCTGGGCGACTTTCACCGTGACAAACGGCATCTTCTTAGTGATATATTTTATAAATGCCTCATTTAACTGCCCGGCCCTCTTCTCTAAAATCCCGACATCAGTCTTAATGCCGCGCCTCTTCAATGCCGCTATTCCTTTTCCGTAATTTAGGGGATTGGGGTCTTTCATAGCGGCGACCACCCGCTTTATGCCCGCTGAGACTATGGCATCCACGCACGGCGGAGTCCTGCCATAATGGCGGCAGGGTTCCAGCGAAACATATAATGTGGCGCCCTTTGCCTTTCCACCCGCCTGCCTTAACGCGTAAATCTCGGCGTGCGGCCCGCCCGCGTGCCTGTGATAACCTCTGCCGATTATCCTGTTGTTTTTGACGACGACCGCGCCCACACAGGGATTCGGGCTCGTAAGGCCTTTTGCCTTCTCCGCTAATGCAAGGGCAAGTCTTATGTATTTCTCGTCCTGCGCGCGCATCTCTTAAGTTCCTCGACCACACTATAAGGGACTTTTACCTTGCCCATCAAGACCTCGTCTTTATTTAACCCGTGGCAATCTGAACCGCCGGTGACCAAAAGCCCGAGTTCCTCGGCGAGAGCGGCGTATCGCTCTGAGACCGATCGTGATTGTTCTGAGTGATATGCCTCGATGCCGTCCAGCCCGTATTTTACGAATCTGCGGATCAGCGCGTCCCCGCCCATAAGGTGCGGGTGCGCGAAGACGACTACCGCGCCTACTCTCTTAAGCTCATCTATCGCGTCTTTTGCGGTCATCTCAAAATGACTTACGTAACATGGCCCTTTATCGCCTATATACCGCCTGAAGGCCTCCTTTATCGAAGACACATAGCCTTCGTCTTCAAGGACACTGGCGACGTGAAGCCTTCCGACCGAACCCTCCCCGCTTAACCTAAGTACCTTTTCGGGGTCGATCCTGACATTATATTTTTTAAGTTTCTCGGCCATCTTGTAGATCCTGTCCACCCTTGACTTGCGGATAAATTCCAGTTTTTTAAGGAATCTCCTGTCTTTAAGGTCCGGGTAAAACCCGAGAAGATGGACTTCGGCGCCTTTCTCCTGCGCGGTCATCTCCACACCGGGGATTATCTCTAATCCCAATTTCCCGGCTATCGTTCTGGCGGGCTCTATACCGTCCACGCAATCGTGGTCGGTGATAGCGATACAGGAAAGCCCTATCTTCTTGGCGTATTCAACGGCCTCTTTCGGTGAGAAGGTGCCGTCCGAGAGATGCGTATGGACATGAAGATCAGCCAGTTTTTCCATTAATGGCCACTTTGTTTATTTTATCAAGGATGCCGTTAACAAACTTGCCGGATTCCATATCGCCGAACTTCTTCGCGAGGTCCACCGCTTCGTTTATCGATACCTTGGGCGGGATATCTTCGCAAAAGAGAAGTTCGTAGGTGGCCATGCGCAGTACATTGCGGTCTATTACCGCCATCCGGTTTAATTTCCAGTTGCTGGCGTATTTCGAGATGACCTCATCTATCTTCTTGGTGTTCGTGACAGTGCCTTTGACAAGCGCCTCGGCGAAATCTTTCACCTCGGATTCCGCCTCTTCCGTCTCCCAGAATTCGGCGATCAGCTCCTCGGGCGGGTCCTTCCTGATGTCAATCTGATAGAGGATTTGTAAGGCGTATTCGCGCGCCCTTGTCCGTTTTCTCATCTTAAATATTTTCTAACAAGTTGGCCATCTCGATCGCTGATAAAGCGGCGTCGCGGCCTTTGTTTCCGTCCTTGGTGCCGGCGCGCTCTATCGCCTGTTCGAGGTTCTCTGCGGTGATCACTCCGAATATGACGGGTAGCCCCGTATCGAGCGATACCTTCGCCACACCCTTTGCCGCTTCGCTCGCCACATATTCAAAGTGAGGCGTCGAACCTTTTATGACCGCCCCGAGGCAGATCACGGCGTCAAATTTCTTCGATTTAGCGAGTTTATTCGCCACCACCGGGATCTCGAATGAGCCGGGGACCCACACCATCTCGATCTCATTGTCTTTCGCGCCATGCCTTAACAGAGTGTCTATCGCACCTTCCACCAACCGTTTCGAGATAAAATCGTTAAATCTTGAAACGACTATCCCGAACCTCTTGCCCTTGGCAATTAATTGTCCTTCAACCGTCTTTACCATTTTTTCCTCCTTAATGAGTCCCGACGATACGTCGGGACGAATTAACCCCCTGCTGATTCGCTTCGCGAATCAATGCGCTGGGGGTTTAACTTATCCCCTTCAAAACGTGTCCCAGCTTCTCTTTCTTCGCCTTGAGATATTTCTTATTCATCGGGTTAGGCGCGATCTCTATGGCTACCCGCTCAATGACCTTTAACCCATAACCCTCAAGCCCGACTATCTTTTTGGGATTGTTCGTCATAAGGCGTATCCTATTTAGGCCCAAGTCGGCAAGTATCTGAGCGCCTATGCCGTAATCCCTAAGGTCAGGCCCGAAGCCCAGCGCTTCGTTGGCCTCGACCGTATCCATCCCTTTATCCTGAAGCGCGTATGCTTTTATCTTATTCTTCAGACCGATGCCACGGCCTTCCTGACGCATATAAAGAAGAACGCCCCCGCCTTCTTTCCTGATCATAGCCAGGGCCCGATGTAACTGGCTTCCGCAATCGCAGCGCAACGAAGAGAATACGTCTCCTGTCAAACATTCTGAATGGACCCTCACTAAAGCCGGTTTATCGGATATCTCACCCATAACCAGCGCTACATTGACCTGTTTGTCTATCCTTGATTCGTACAAGATCAACCTGAATTCGCCGTAATCGGTCGGAAGGACCGTCTCCTCTATGCGTATGACGAGTTTCTCCGACTCCATCCGGTATTTAATAAGGTCCGCGATAGTGCAGATCTTTAACTTATGCTGCCTGGCGAACTCTATTAACTGCGGCGTCCTCGCCATCGTCCCGTCATCATTCATTATCTCGCAGATGACGCCCACAGGAGGAATCCCGACGTGTTGTCGGGAGAGCCGCGCCAGATCTACCGCCGCCTCGGTATGACCGGCCCTTACCAAAACGCCTCCTTCTTTAGCCCTCAAAGGAAATACATGGCCGGGGCGCGTCAGGTCATCGGGCTTCGTCTTGGAGTCCACCAGCGCCTTTATCGTCTTCGCCCTGTCGTGCGCCGAGATGCCGGTAGTAGTGCCCTCCTTCAAGTCTATCGTCATCGCCCATCCGGTCCCGAAATGTCCGCCTCCCTGTTCCGAGAGGACATGGATACCGAGTTCCTTTAATCTCGCTTCTTCCATCGGTACGCATATCAGGCCGCGGGCGTATTTGGCCATAAAATTTATCGCCTCGGGTGTCGCGAACTCTGCCGCCATGAGGAGGTCGCCCTCATTCTCGCGGTCCTCATCATCGACGACTATTATCATCCTGCCCTTGCGGATATCATATATGGCTTCTTTTATGGTGTTGAACATACTTTTCTCCTTAAAACAAAAATCCCGAAGATCTCTCTTCGGGATGTAATTTCGCCTTCTACGGCGAAAGTGGATAAAATTGCTTCTCTCTTCTCCCATCTAGACTTTACTATTGGCTCTGGGATTTCTCCAGATCTGCCCCCGGCTGATTTACTTCGTAAATCAATACGCCTAAGGCTCGCGGGCTTTACCGCCAGTGGGGAATTTCACCCCTCCCGAAGAGTAAGATAATTTTATACTATCGAGCAGCCCTTGTCAAGGCTTTTAATCGAGATGACATACTATTTTAGAGCACCCTTCGGCACCATTCTCCTCTTTAACACATCCACATCTCCTTACTGGCGAGTATCTTCTACTAATATGCGAGAGTGTATGATATAATTCAAATATATGATTGAATTGAAGAAAGTCACTAAATGTTTTGGGGCGAAGTGTGCCGTAAAAGACGTTGATTTGCTCATAAGCCGCGGGGATCTATTTGCTCTGCTAGGGCCAAATGGTGCCGGAAAGAGCACTATACTTAGCATGATTACCGGTTTGATAGAACCAAGCCGAGGCTACATAACAATCGACGAAAAGAACTTATGCGTAGATAGAAAAGAAATTCTAAATTCTATGGGCATTCTGTTCGAAAACCCAAGCTTTTACGATTATCTTACCGGCAGAGAAAACATGGCATTGATGGCGAGGTTGAAGGGAGTTCATAAAAACAGCGAGATTGACAGGTTACTAGACATGGTCTCTCTTTTAGATAGGGCAAATGATTTGGTAAAAAGATATTCACTGGGAATGAAACAAAGATTAGCCCTTGCCTCTGCCCTTATTTCTGATCCGGCTATTCTTATATTGGACGAACCAACAAATGGCCTTGATCCTGAAGGCATTCATATCATATTAGCCTTATTACAAGATCTTTCTATAAATAAACAAAAAACAATTATAATATCAAGTCATCAGGTGTTTGATGTGGAGTCTATTTGTAACAAAATCGCCATCATTAATAATGGATCTATTCTATGTGACGGTAAGCTTCACGAGCTACTAAAAGAAGACGCGCAATCTTGCATTGTGACAACAACTAGACCGGATGAATGCAAAAAGTTTCTTATGGATAAACCTTGGGTTAAGGATTTTAAATTTATTCCTCGCAAAAAGAATTTAAAAGAATTCTACATTGAAACGATACAAAGAAACCGACAATGATTAACCATTTAAAACAGGCAACATTGAACGAGATTTTTAAGATGATAAAGCACAAGACTACTTATGTCTATATAGTATTTGTGTTAGCAGCGGTAATCGCATCATCCTTTGGAATAAAATTTATTGAAGGAACTAACAACGCCAATAATGGTTACTCTTTTATTGTGTTTTCCCTACAAACCCTTTCAACGACTATATTGCCGTTTATATTGTTAATGTTTGCTACTAACACCATATCTTCAGAAAAAGCTTCCGGAACCATACGAAACATATTAGTGTCCGGATGCTCAAAAAATCAGTTCATTTTATCAAAGCTTATTTCAAGCTTCGTGTTTCTGCTGCTTTTAATGATCATAGCAGCGATTGCTGCGATTATAATAGGCTCTATGCTTTTTGGATTTGGCGCTTTAAGCGAAGATGGCCTGGTAATCGTAACTCAACACCAATTCTGGTCGTTGTTTTTAATCTCTTACGTTACTCTTGCTATTGTTTTATTCGCAGGCATCTCGTTCGGTATAATGATATCGACGATTACTCAAACTACCATTAGCGCTATTGCAATCGCAATCGGTTCTTACATAATGCTTGAGGGTATTAAAACAAAATTGCATATAGAAAATTTTATTTATTCCTCATATATAGAATTTCCGCTGGATAGAATAAGTGATATGGTTGAAGGATTCCCTATAACTTGGGCCCCTAAAGTCTATTATTGTTTTATTATTTCTGTTTTGTGGATATTTATTACCTCGGTTATATCACTTATTGCAATGAAGAACTCGGAATTTAAATAGAATGATAAGATGGCACCGCCTCCCTTTTTTGGGCCTATTTTTTATATCAATTTTTAGTCCTATCTCGGTTGCAGCTCCAGCGGTATCTAACTCTAATAACATAAAAATCGTTTCTTTGGACGTTAAACACAAACCAATTTATGTAACAAGTTGTGATTTCGCGGGCAATGGGCTGAAGGATGTAATAGTGGCCGATGACTACGAATTAACTATTTTTAGACAAAGCCGTGATCTCGTTTTTGAACCATATACAATAAAACTAAAAGACAAAATTATGGCGGTAAATCCGGTTAGGCTTGATAAAACCTCTAGGGAAAGTGTGCTATGTCTTGGCGAAACTAGGATTTTTTATTTCTCATTAAGCAATGATGGTGCAATCGGAGGGCCATATTATCTAAATATTCCAGAAAACCATCCAGCGTTTATTCAAAAACAAAAAAGTATAAAAAACTATTCATTTGTTGTAGATATGAATAGCGATGGGCTTGATGATATTATAATTCCTTCAGAAAATGGAATTTCTATTCTATGGCAAGAAAGCCCCGCCGTTTTTAAACTAACTTTTGTACAATTCGCAGAGACTTCTATCAGCCCCGACTTAAACATTAGTTCTTGGCCACGGGTTGGCGACAATTTAAAAAATACTATTAGAGGCCTGTCGTTCTTTCCGACCATTAGCAAGCAGCGCAATTATTGGATTCAAGATTTAGACGGAGATGGCTTTTTAGATATAATACATTTGGCGGATGGCGCCGAAAATGCGATGACAATGTATCTACAAAAACATGGCGGAGGGTTTGAAAAACAAAACATTTCTTTTGTTCAAAGAGATTTTGATGAAATGCGTTTTATGGATATGAATAAAGATGGCTTTTTAGATATTGTTGGATCAAAAATAGAATACCCATTGCGAGGTAATAATTCCTTGTTGCCGATAATAAGTACTAAAATATACCTTGCGCATGCGCCACTCCAATTTGATTCGTCTCCTAAATACATATTTAAAACCGTATTTCTTCCTGGCCTAGATAACATTATAGATCTAGATAGCGATGGACAATATGAGGCCGTAACATCAACAGCTACTCTTAAGCTCGGGACAAAAGAATCTCTTATTAAAATAGCCACAAATAAGGAAATTAGCTTCAGTTTAACATATTCTATTATTGGAAAGAATGGTTACGAGAAAAGTATTGAGTTCAATAAAAGCTTCTCGTTTGTCTTGCCTTCGCCGGGTGAAGTAGATAGTGCTAGGAGATTTGTTAGATTTAACGATATGAACAATGACGGAATAATGGATATGCTTTTGCTTAAAAAGAACTCTCTTGTTGAGATTAATATTTTGAAAAAGAGGAATAATTTGATATTGATAGATAATAGCGTAGATGTAAAACTACCTTGCAGTGTATCTGAGATTAAATCAATTGATATTAATGCTGACGGTAAAAAGGAATTCTTGGTTTTAGACTGTCTCGGTAATAATTTGTATATTATCTCGGTAAACTTTTTATGAAAACAATAACAATATCGCTGACAATTATATGTATCGTAATTACTTTCTTAATATTCGCACAAAACGGACTTGGCGATGAAAATCAAATCGATATTAGGTTAAATAGCGGGTGCATAAATAGAGTATCGATTGAGCCAGGCAGCATAAAATTATATGCAGGCGATAAGGATGAGCGTTTTGCTTTATTACATGAATTCGGATACAAAACACTGAGTGTATCTAGATTTAATCAACGGGATATGCTCGATGGTCGTCTTGAAAGCATATCTGGACAAGATATCAGTAGCGTTTTCAGTATTAATGATGATTCTAGCCGTATAAGATATAGCGTTATAGATAGCACGTTTTCGAAAAATAAATTTATTATTTCGGATCTGAATAATGACGGATTGCCTGATTTTACAAACATTGAAGAGCCTTCGGATTATAACAGTGAATTTTACACACATTCAATATACTATCAAAATAAAAACGGCTCATTTTCAGATACGCCTGACAGGGTTATAAAGGAAGGGGCCTCATCTTGGATAAGCGGTATATATTACGATATTAATAATGATGGTATCCCCGAAAAAATGGAAATTAGCTATAAACATTACGGCGCTTTATTATCGAATACAAAATGTATTATAAATATTTACTTTTTGGACAATGAAAAAAACGAATACAAAAACAAGCCCGGTATGCGCATCGTATCGACTGGCATGTTTTACGAGAAAAACAACCTTACGGATATCAACAACGATGGATATCCTGATATTTTTATAATAGATGTTCCGAAGAAACCGCATTCTATTGAAGGAGCTATATCAAAGTTTTTCAATAAACATGCGGATATAGATATTAAGTTTTATCTTTACAAAAAAGAGACTGGAGGATACCCCCCAGTCCCATCTTTTGTTAAGAAAGTAAGAGTTAATCTATTAGAAGATTTTACTCTATCTTTTCTCGCTAATAATCAGCAAGCCGAATATGAAGATCTTGTAGTAACTCAATCAAGCCATTCTGAAAGATACGATATTAACGCGAAATAGTTACTGAACTTCTACCGTAAGATCTTGATCTATATAAGCCTTAATCTCGGTCCCTATCGGTAAGCTTGCTTCTTTCCCGGGAACAAGCAAAAACAAAATGCAGCATAGAATCGACATAATAACCGACATAACTGTCTCGCTTTTCCCCATGCTCGTAACAGAAGCTCTTAGCGGGATTCTCTGACCATCAACCGATTTTGTCGAGTCTGCTGTAATTTGTATTTTTCCTTCCTTGCCTAACATCCCGGCCTTCTCCGCCCAACTAACTGTGCCCATAGCAGGAGTGCCGGCCTTAACAACTGTTTTGCCATCAATAATAACATCCTTTGCAACTTGCATAGCAACGCTTTCATTCATATTTTTAGTCTTACTACTTACATCTTCGGTAAGTCGTAGTATAACAGGTGTTCCATTTTTGACCTTCATAGAGTCCGGTGTGGCAAAGCAATACGATTGCATAGCTGCCATAATAAATGCCGGTATCAAAACAACTGCGATAACCTTTTTAATGTTGTCCATAATCCCCTCCTTTTTGTTTTAATCTACCTTCACCGTTACGTCGTTCTCCGTATAAGCCTTTGTCTCTGATCCAACAGGGAAAGATGCGCCACTACCCCTTATAAGGCCGAATACTGGGCAGCACGCATATGCCGCGCCTGCTGATATCAGCATTTTATTCTCTCCGGTTCTTGTTACATTTGCGCGAAGAGATAACCATTGTCCGTCAACGGTCACGGTGGAATTAACGGTGAAGGCAATTGTTCCTTCCTGGCCCAGGATATCCGGTTTCTGACATACGCTGACGGTCCCATCCGCGGGCGTACCCGCCTTAATCACCACCTTTCCGTTTACCTTGACATCTTTTGCGACTTCGAAATGAATTGAGTCATTCAAATTTTTTGTTTTTGTACTCACTTCTTCCGTTAATCGCAGCATTACGGGTGTTCCGTCTTTCAAAATAACCTTTTCTTCAGCGGAACCAACAGAACAAATGGAACACAAAAATAAGGCTATAAATACTCCACGCCATAAAAACTTTGCCACCTTCATCATCCTCTCTTTCTGGTAATAAAATCAACGAATTTAAAATAAAGCGGAAAAATAATCACCCCCGCTCCAACACCGGCCAACGCTCCGGTAACCGATCTTAATGCATTATTACTCAGTCTTTGTCCAAGATATTGGGTAGATCCATCTATAATGCACGGAATCATTAGCAGTAACCCAACTTTCCAACTAAAAAACACTTTCTTAAACACGATCATTAAAATACCAACAACAAGCATTGCTAAATAGATAAAGAAACACCGTGCACATAGTGCCATCGGAGAAGTAAAAATAAATAAGCATCTCGTTGGCAGCTGATTGCATATCTTATGTGTTATTTCATAAAGATTCCGCGATACTTCTAGCCTCTGATACTCTAGGATGGGCGCAATAATCGATATAACAAGAATGAAGGACAATAACAGATATGGGATACTAAGAAGGAGTGATTTTATGGTTTTTCTAAGTTGCACCAAAAATAATTCCTTTGAGGTTGTTGTTCGGATAAGAATCTATTTAAACACTTTCATTTGCCACGCCTTTGTGGCTAGTATGTAGATAAATTGTATAGCTTTTATAACCCCCTGTCAATTAAGATTAATGTGGGCGGCGAAGGGCAAAAAGCTCTATGGCAAGGGTAGTAAGACAGGGGTTATACCAGAGTGTATGCCTTCAGACCTTTTTTAGACCGCACGTAAGGAACGGCTAAAAGAATGGATTTTATAACAATCTTGACACTAATAGGTTTGATTGGCATATTCAAATCATTACAAAAAATTGATAAAATCATGGATGTGACTTTATATAAGCATCTATAGCCTCAAGCACTGGTTTTTCCCAATTATACCAAAAAAGCAATGCCGGCCCTACTCTTCGACTAACCACCTTAACCTCAGTGGAATTATCCGTCTTCTTACTTACCCAAATCCCAACAAGTTCTCCCCACGATTGTGGCCTAAGGGGTGCACTTGCACTAATATAGCCTTGATCTTTGTTAGCTTCATTAATGGTCAATTCACTATTGCTACAGGCGAAACGAGCAGCCTCCCATACCTTCTCGAAATTTGCAGCAAAAACTTGTTTTGACCCTTGTTCTTCAAGCTTCTTTATGCCTTCGGTAGTAGCGCATCCTTGTAATAAAAATATTCCGGTTACAACAAAAGCTATGATTTTTTTCATACCCTTCTCCTACTTTTTCAATAATAAAGTGTCGGAATAAACCAACTGCACGGTGCAAAAATTATATCTTAGGGTCGCTGGCTGAACGAGATTATAACCTGTTTAATGACCTCCCTAGCAAACTAACCTCGGGAACCAAGGACAAAACGTGCCCGCTCATGGCGAAGCATTTCATACGGCGTCATAAACTTAATTTTGAGGCTGATACACGCGTTAGGAATACCTATCTTCTTCATTGAACTATACATTTTTTCATGTGTTACAACTGTATGTCCATGGGCAAGAGCATGAGCTACCAAGTAGTAATCAGCAACCTGGAGGAATGTATTTACAGCAACGGGTTCGTAACTTTGACTCGCTGCCCAAGTGCTAACTGAGCTAAGTGCAGGTAATATCGTAACATCCGGCTTAAGAAAAAAATCTGCTCCGCGCTGTGTCGCCCAAACAGCAAGTTCATCCGCACCAGCATTAATTTCATCGCCAACCTTTTCGATACTAAAGACTAGTTTAGCCGTATTATTCGCTATTAGCCACTCCCAGAACGCCGGACAAAAATCAAGACCATAGTGAAGGTTTTTCGCCTGTATGAAAACATTAGCATCGAGTAAATATGCCATCAGGCTATCCCCAAACTTCGTCCAAGATCTTTGAAGGTCTCAAGCTTTGAAAATCCAAGCATACGAAATGCATCGCGATGCAGAGTCTGCCCCTCAAGCGTACTGGCAACAAGCGCCCGGGCAAAACGTTTGCTGACACGTGCTGCCTGCGTTAGATAGAAATTGCCGCCGCTTCCCGAAGGAAGATTTCCTAACCTTTCCAGTTCTTCATGATAAGCTTTCCAGAATTGTTCTTTTGTAAGTCCACCCGCATCGTGAATTCGGCGTAAGACTACTAGCGTACTAACCTTAAAACACCGGGCGAGACGGTTAATTTCATCAGTCAATTTATTATTTTTCTTATATTCGCTGCGTAATGCGGAAAGAGGCACGAGAAGTTCTGCAGCAACCAAATTGCACCAACGCTCAATTTGATTTTCAGGTATCTGCACTGCCTGTGCATCAGAAACAGCAGATTGCCCAATCCAAATATGAGTCAACTCATGAGCAAGGGTAAACATCTGAGCTGCTTTAGTATCAGAACCATTAATAAACACAAGCGGTGCGAGGTTATCCACCAAAGCAAAACCCCGAAACTCTTGCGGATCGAGTTTACGCCGATTATTGTTTCCGACAACGCCACTCACCATGATTAAAATCCCAAGCACATCCGCCTGTTCAATGAAGCGGCGCAATGCGTCAGTCCACGTTGGCGTTTGACGACGTTCTTCGATGTCAAATCCAAGTGCATGTCGAATACTTTCTGCAATTTTCTCAATACTATTTGTTTGGCTAACGGAACCTACAAATGGAAGAGGTTTTTCGCCAGTGGATCGTACAAACTCGCGATACCATTCTTGTCGCTGCTGGCAAATGTAAATGGTATCAAGCAAATCCGGACTTGGATGCCCGACATGCCCGCCACCAACATTACGAAAATCCGGAATCGGGACAGTCTCAATGGGTGGCTTTTGAAGGAATAAAAATCCGATAGGTGTATATGTAGCCTTAGCAAAGCGTTCCAGTTGTTTAAGTGTAGGACTCGCCTCTCCAAGATTCCAAAGATCAAACTTTGGAAATCTCTTGCGCATGTTCTCCGCGCTCTGGCCAGACCTCTCACAAGCCCAGCTCAACATCTCAGATTTTATAGTTACTCGACTCATATGAATTATTTTACCTTAGATCCATCCATAGTTAAATAGAAATAATTTCTATATAAATCTAAATATTTGCCATACAGAGTAAGGCACATTAAGCATCCCAAGACTCTCTCCTTACGATATGTTATTATATCCCTATAATACCGCACCTTCAAGGCTTTTAATCCTTTTCCCGTCGAAACTTGACAAGCCGGCCCTTATGGGGTATCATAAGCGCTATTATGGAAAAGAAAAATCTGCAGGAAATGCTGGACAGGATACGGGCGGAACTGAGTATATTCTATGAGATCGGCAACGCTATGCGCTCGACGTTAAAACTTGAGGAGATCCTCTTTATAATATTGACCGGCGTGACCGCGCATGAAGGGCTCGGCTTCAACAGGGCTATGCTCTTTCTCGTAAACGAGGAAGACAACACCCTTGAGGGCAAGATGGGAATAGGCCCGCATTCGGGAGAAGACGCCGGGCGTATCTGGACAAAGATCGAGACCGAAAAGATGACGCTGGAAGACCTCATAGCCCGATACCGTCACTATAAGAAAGGCGGCTCGGAATTGGATAAGATCGTCCGCGGCATCAAGATACCGTTGCGTGAAGACGCGGGTGTCCTAGCGTTAAGCGTGCTGGAGGGGATGACCTTTGAGGTCACTACCGAGGAGGCGCGCCAGAAACTCGCGCATGATCCCGTCCTCCAGACCCTTAAGACCGAGTATTTCGTCACGGTGCCGTTAAAAGCGAAAGACAAGGTCGTGGCCGTGATCCTTGCCGATAACATCTTTACCAAAAAACCCATAACAAAAGACGATATAAGGACTCTGACGATGTTCGCCAACCACGGTGGGCTCGCTATCGAGAACTCGCGCCTTTATGAACAGATGGTCTATGAAGCTAATACAGATTCCCTCACACGGCTGTGGAACCATGGTTATTTTCAATATCTTTTGACCGAGGAACTGAAAAAGGCATACGAAAACAAGGCGCCTGTTTCCCTTATCATGTTCGATATCGATAACTTCAAAAATTATAATGACGCCTTAGGCCATCAGATGGGAGACCAGCTATTGCGCGAGATCGCGAGAATATTAAAGACCACCTGCGATGGCCAGGGGGAAGTCGCGCGTTACGGCGGCGAGGAATTCGCGGTGATACTGCCTAATGTCGCGAACGGCAAGGCGTTTGAGATAACCGAAAATCTAAGGAAAGCCATCGAGGCATACCAGTTTAAAGGCCAGGATGTCCAGCCGACCAAGAACCTGACGATAAGCGCCGGCCTGGCTACCTACCCGGAAGACGCGCTCGATAAGGAAAAATTGATCTATCTGGCTGACATGGCGCTGTACGAGGCCAAAAGAACCGGCAAAAACCGGGTCTGCGCCTATAGATCAAGATGATCTAAATGCGGCGCATTTAATGTGTCGCATTTACGGTCTTCGCCTCCACCTCATCTGAAAATTTAACCGAAACGATCTTCGATACACCGGACTCCTCCATAGTGATCCCGTACATGACGTCCGCAACCGAAATCGTCTTCTTGTTATGGGTGATCATAATAAACTGTGATGTCTTAACGAAATCTCTTAAGACCTTGCAGAATCTGTCGATATTTGACTCGTCTAATGCCGCGTCCATCTCATCTAAGACGCAGAACGGGCTCGGCTTTACCTTGAATATAGCGAAGAGGAGCGATATCGCCGTCATCGAACGCTCGCCGCCGGATAAAAGCGAGATAGACTGTGGCTTCTTGCCCGGAGGCCTCGCAATTATCTCTATGCCGCTCTCTAATATGTCCGATTGGTCGATAAGCATCAGTTCCGCGTCGCCGCCGCCGAAGAGCATCCTGAACATATTCCTGAACTCGACCTGTATCTTCTCGAAGGTCTCGAGGAAGAGTTCTCTTGTGGTCCTATTGATCTTGTTGATCGCCTTATGTAGATCATCCTTGGCAAGCAACAGGTCCTGCTGCTGTGTCGTAAGGAAAGTATACCTCTCCTGCAATTCCTGATGTTCCTCTATGGCGACGAGATTGACAGGACCCATCTGGTCAAGTTTCGACCTCAAAACTCCTATCTTACCGTTTGTCTCCTCCCAATTCGTATCCTCAGGTATCGTAACCTGCTCCAAATCTAATTCTATCTTATAAACTTGCACTAACCTGTCGCGTAAACCGCTCTTCTTATAATTAAATTCCGTCGTCTTCACGTTAAGAGTATGTACCTGACCCCTTATCTCCTCAAGCCGCTTTTGAACATCCCTGACTTCGAATTCCTGTTTCGTTATCGAATCCGCCGATACCTTTCTTTCCTCTAAAATTTTAAGGGAATCTTCCTGCGCTGTCGACCTGCCGGCGAGCAGCGTCTCATTGTTCTTGGTAAGTTGCTCGGATTCGATCCGGAGCTCCGATATCTTGGCCTTTGACTGCTCTATCTCGCTTTCCTTGGAGCCGAGACTGGTCTTCTCATCGTCCAGCGAACGCGCCATCATATTTAAGGCATTCAGGACCGAGGTCTCTTTATCCTTGAGTAAGTCGAGACTTGTCTTCAGCTGCGTTATCAGGACAAGGGTATCCTCCCTCTCTTTTAACTTAAGGGAGATGGTATCCTGATTGCCTTTTATGGTCTCCTGAACCTTCGCGTCTTCGTAATTTAATTGGGAGAGTTCCTTTTTTAATTCCTCTTCCTTCACTACAAGTATGCCTATCTCGGACTTTACCTCGTCGAATTCCAGATTAAGAAGTGACTCCTCCTCGTTCAATTTACCGACGGCTTCCTCGATGCCCGACTTTTCACTTATCTTATTGGCATGCTCGATCTGTATCCTGTGTATATCCTCCGCTATCGTTTTGGTGGCAGCCTGCAGGCTGTCCCTATGTTGCTTCTTTTCGTGAATCTCTTTATCAAGGACTTCGATCTTTGCCTCAAGGCTTTCCGTATCTACCTTCAGTTCTTTTATCTTCGCGTCCCTTCCGATAAGTCCGAAGCCCTCATCCCGCGGTATCCTACCTCCGGTGAATAGGCTCTTCTCGACGACCTCGCCGTTCTTCGTGACCAGTCTTACTCCCGCGGCTTTTCCCGATATGCCGTTAAATGCCGATTCCAGGTCTTCCGCCAGATAAACATCGTTTAATAGGTATGACAGCGCGGGCCTTATATTTTCACCGGCCTTAATATAATTCAAGAGGTCGGTCTTTACCTCTATCCCTCCCAGCCCTTCCAGCGGAACAAATGTCGCGCGCCCCAAAGAATGTTCATCAAGGAATCTTATCAACTTCTTAGAGGTCTCCTTATCCTTCACGATGATCGCCTGCGCCGAATCGCCTAAAGCGGCCTCAACGGCGCTGTCATAGCCCTGAAACGGCTCTATAAGATCGGCCAACACCCCTATTATTCCCTCGGAGACGGGAGAACCTTTCTCTACTTCCTTCAGGATGGATTTGACTCCTAAGGAAAACCCCTCGTATCTCGACTTTAAGTCCTCCAGGAATACAAGCCTCGATTGTTCCGCGGTCAATTCGCTGTTTAAAGTCTGCAGCCGCGTCTCCGAATTAGACAGCTCTTCGCCAAGAGTGTTTAAATCACCTTCCGCCTGCGCCTTCTTCCAATTCAATCCTTCGATATCCTTGGATATATTCTCCACGAAGGCGGATAATTCCTGCAGTTTTTGCCCGGAAGCGGCTCTTTCCTCTTCGACCTTGCGCTTCTCTACCTCTATCCTTCTCTGGCGCGCGCTTAAATGCTGAGTATTTGCGACCAACTTCGTAAGTTCGTTATGAGTCCGTGTCTGCCCCTGCGCTACATCGACCACATATGCTTTCGCTTTTTCGATATTCGATTGGCAAGTCTTGACGGCTTCGGCTATAGCATCGAGATATACGCTCTTCTCTTCTATTTCTATTTTTTTATTCTCTTCGTTGGCCGTAAATGAGTTGGCTTCGGAATTCAGACGCGACACCTCGTTTTCTAAATTAGAAAGCCGCGCCCTATTGGCGTTTATATCTTTCTCTAAATTGGCTATCCGGGCGTTAAGTTCGGATACTCTTTCATAATTATATGATGCCTTGTCCTTGTTCCTTTCTATCTGGCCGTCGATATCGACGACGTTCGCCTTCGCGTCGGATAACCGCTGATCGACTCCTGCCAGATCTTCGCGTAAAGAGGCCATCTTTGAATCGAGGTCGTTGATCATAGAAAACAGCTCGCTCTCTTTTGCCGCGAGAGAATCTTTGTCCGATGAGACACTGCCTTCTTCCTGTCCGATCTTCCTAAATTCGTGCGCGGCGGAAAGGACCTCGAATTCCTTCAATTTGTCAAAGTCCTCTTTGTATCTTCTCGCCTTGTTTGCCTGCCGCTCTATGGAGTTTATCTGGCGCTTGACTTCGGTGATAACGTCATTGACCCTCAAGAGGTTGGCCTCTGTCTGCTCTAATTTCCTTAGGGCCTCTTTTTTCTTGGATTTATATCTGGTGATACCGGCTGCCTCTTCAAAGACAAAACGCCTTTCCTCGGGACGGGAATCCAATAACTGGTCTATCCTTCCCTGTTCCATCAAAGAATAAGTGGAGGTGCCGATACCTGTGCCCATTAAAAGTTCGGCGATGTCCTTTAAGCGGACAGGGACTTTGTTTATGAAATATTCACTCTCGCTGGAACGGAAGACCCTTCTGGTGATCGTGACTTCATCGTATTCCGTGGGCAGGATCTTTGGCTGGTTTACTATCGTGAGGGATACTTCTGCGAAGCCGAGCGCTTCTTTGCCGTCGGTGCCGCTGAATATGACGTCTTCCATCCGCAGGCCGCGGATTTCTCTGGCCGAGGTCTCTCCGAGGACCCATTTTATCGCGTCGGAGATATTGGATTTGCCGCAGCCGTTGGGCCCGACTATAGCGGTGACACCGGGTTCGAAATTTAACTCGGTCTTGTTGGCGAACGACTTAAATCCGAAAAGCTCAAGGCTCTTAAAATGCAAATTGGCACCCTCCCTTTCGATAATAACCCGTTAAGGTTAATTCTCGGCCGGGGAGTGCCAAGATTTAATTTAAATCTTACCTAGAAAATAACATATATTGACTGATTTGTCAATAGAATTTATTCAAAAGATATCCTGATCTTAAAATTCTCCGTATCTCTGCGCAAAAGTTTCGGGAAGGGCGGAAAAGGCGCCGAGCCCTTCACGCTTCGCAGCGCCACTTCTGCCAATTCCGGCTGGACCTCATTTACCAGCGACGGGTCGCCGGTAAGCGAACCGTCCGAGGCGAGAGAAAACGAGACTATCGCCTCGCCGGTTATCTTGCTCTGCGACTCGGAGGCATATTTCATCGCCGCGGTCAATATCTTTCCTCTTACATCCTGATAATATAGCGCATTATTTAAAACATTGTCTCTGGCGCCGTCATAATATTCAAGATAAGTGGAGCTGCTCTTCATTCCGGGGATGGGCTCAATGAAATCTCCGCTGATTATCGTCGGCGTCAGGAATATGACCAGTTCTGTTTTTTTGACCTCGTTATTGGTGTTCCTAAAAATAAAACCCAGA
>JAUYOH010000035.1 GCA_030695925.1 Candidatus Omnitrophota bacterium | reverse complement strand
ATGTATAAGGACTTTTTTTCCGCTGGCCAATTTAACGATCGCCCCGTACTCGGTGATCGTCTGGGTTGAGCCTTGATTAGCTGGGTTCTGCCCGTTGTCGTTACTTTCCATCCCTGCCTTCTACCCTTACTATTGTCTCGCCTTTATTGATCACTTGCAGTTTGTCGCGGGCGACCTTCTCGATATAGGTGGGGTCTTTCTGGAGTTTGTCCTGCTCCTTCCGCAACCCGACTTCCGATGCCCTTAACTTTTCTATGCCGTTGTTTAATCTCGCCTGGCGCGCCTTAAGCTGATGATATCTTGATAGCCCCGGCAGAAATATCACTATAAGAACGGCTACTATTAAGACTATAACCCAGTTTAATTTTTTCAAAGATATCATTTTCGCCGTAATGTTCCTCCGTATACCGCCTTTGAGCCCAACTCTTCCTCGATGCGAAGGAGCTGGTTGTACTTCGCGATCCTCTCGCTCCTGCAAAGCGACCCGGTCTTTATCTGGCCGACGTTGGTCGCGACCGCGAGGTCGGCGATCGTCGTATCCTCGGTCTCGCCCGAGCGATGGGAGATGACCGATGCATATCCGTTCTTAAGGGCGAGGGATATGGTATCCAGCGTCTCTGTCAGGGAGCCTATCTGGTTGACCTTGATAAGTATCGAGTTTGCGCATCCTTCATCAATGCCCTTCTTGAGGAATTTAACGTTTGTGACGAAGAGGTCGTCTCCGACAAGCTGGACTTTGCCTCCGAGTTCTTTAGTTATCTTCTTCCACCCGCTCCAGTCGTTCTCGGCAAGGCCGTCCTCTATCGAGACGATGGGATATTTCGTGATCCAATCAGCGTACATCTTTATCATATCATCCGAGGATTTCGCGCCCTCGGCCTTGAATACATATTTGCCGTCCTTATAAAAAGATGACGATGCCGGATCGAGCGCTATGGAGATATCTTTGCCGGGCTTGTATCCCGCAACGGTTATCGCCTGCACTATTAGTTCGAGCGCTTCCTCGTTGGCCTTGAGGTTCGGCGCGAATCCGCCCTCATCTCCGACAGCGGTGCTGTCGCCGCGCTTCTTTAGAATCGACTTAAGGTTATGGAAAGTCTCCGAACCCATACGGAGAGCTTCATGGAAATTCGGGGCGCCGACAGGCGCTATCATGAACTCCTGCAGGTCGAGGCTGTTATCGGCGTGCAGGCCGCCGTTGATGATATTCATAAGCGGGACTGGTAACGTCACCGCCTTCTCGCCGCCCAGATACTTATATAAAGGGACGCCTTTCGAGTTCGCCGCCGCGCGCGCGACAGCAAGTGAGACGCCTAGTATAGCGTTTGCGCCCAACTTAGACTTGGTCGGTGTCCCGTCGAGTTCTATGAGAAATCTGTCGAGTTCTTCCTGCTTAAAAGGGTCTTTTCCTACTACCTTCGGGGCAATTATATTATCGACATTTGCTACCGCCTTTAAGACGCCTTTCCCGAGATAGCGCGATTTATCGCCGTCGCGCAGCTCGAGCGCCTCGTGCTCTCCGGTTGAGGCGCCGGACGGGACCGCGGCACGGCCTAAAGTGCCGTCGCTTAAGAGAACGTCTACTTCTACCGTGGGATTGCCGCGTGAATCCAGTATCTCGCGGCCTTTGACCCTTGAGATCGTTACTTTTTCCACGTTTAGCATGTCCTATAGTTTATGATAACGGGCTAAAAAAGTCAATATTTAGTCCTCTTCCGGCGGCCTTGCTACATCCACCGGAGACCTGACGGATTTTATAAGCGCCTTGCAATAATTCAGTAGTTTTTTATGCTTTCCGCTCGTGATCCCTTCAAAATGGAAACGTATCAGCGGCTCTGTGCCGGAAGGCCGTATCAACACCCAGCTTGAGTCCGCTAAAATGAATTTATAGCCGTCCTTCTTGTCCGATTTGGCAACTTTCAGGCCTACGATATTCCTGGGAGGGTGTTTTTCCAGCAATGTCAGAAGGCGCGATTTCTGTTCGTCGGCTAACTTGACATTCAATTTCCCCGGATAGGACTTTCCGAACTCGCGGTATATATTCTCAAGGATACGGCTTAACTTTTGGCCTTTGACCGCTACCATCTCAGCGACGAGAAGGCACGCTAGGATGCCGTCTTTTTCCGGAACGTGGTTCGCGATCGAGAGCCCGCCTGATTCCTCTCCGCCGATGACGCACTTTCCTCCCATCAGGACTTCGCCTATGTATTTAAATCCGATCGGCGTCTCCACGACCTTTATATTATATCTTTTGGCTATCCTGTCTATCAGTGTCGTCGTCGAATGAGTCCGCGCGACTTGGCTTAACCGCGGCCGCGTCTCGATGAGATGTTTAAACAGAAGCGCTATGACCTCATCCGGCGTATAGAACCTGCCTTTCTCATCGACTATCCCGAACCTGTCCGCGTCCCCGTCGACCGCGAGGCCTAAGTCGGCCTTTCTTTTCTTTATCTCGCTTATGAGCTTACCTATATTATCCTTCGCCGGCTCGGGCGGCCGCCCTCCGAAGAGGGGGTCCAAATTCTCGTTTAATACCTCGACCTCGCAACCGCTCTCTTCCAGTATCCTGTCGAGATAACCGCGGCCTGTCCCGTGCATGACATCTACTATGACCTTAAGCCCTGCTTTTTTTATCGCGGGCAGGTTAATGAGTTCCTTTATCCGCGCGAAATACTCGGGCCGCGGATCGAATTCCTGAATGGGATATTTTAATTTTGAAGCGGGTGGCTCAATGACTTCGCCTTTTATGCCGGCGACGCGCCTTTCTATCTCCTTCGTGACTTCGGGGGCGGCCGGTCCCCCGTGATAAGGTGAGAATTTAAGTCCGTTATACTCCGGCGGGTTATGGCTTGCGGTTATATTTATAGCGCCCTCGGCGCCGTTATTTATGACCTGATATGAGATGACCGGGGTCGGAGCATCGCGCTCGGTAAAGAGCACTTTAACGCCGTTTGAGGCGAGCACCTTAGCCGCGGAGAGAGCGAATTCCCTGGAATTAAAGCGCGTATCGTAACCGATCACGACCGTCGGCGGGGACTTCCTGCGCAGAGGATGCGCCTTGACGTAGCCCGCTATCCCCAGCGCCGCTTTCCTTACGTTTGAGAATGTGAAAGTATCGGCTATTACTGCCCGCCAACCAGAGGTGCCAAATTTTATAGACATCTACTTGATGATTACTCTCCTGCCTGCTACCCTAAGATTCCCCCGGGCGAAGAGGTCTATCGCCTTGGGGTATATGCTGTGTTCCAATTTATGGACACGCGCTAAAAGGCTCTTTTCGTTATCGTCCTCTTTTATCCCGCAGGCCTCCTGCAGGATTATCGGCCCGCCGTCTACGTCCTCAGTCACGAAATGCACTGTCGGGCCCGTTACCTTGACGCCGTATCTTAAGGCGTCCCTTATCGCGTGCGCCCCCTTAAACGACGGCAGGAGCGCCGGATGTATATTTAAGATCCTGTTCCTGTATTTCCTTACAAATCTGTCACTTAAGACTCTCATAAACCCGGCAAGGGCGATAAGTTTTATGCCCTTTTTATTCAGGTTCCGGATTATCTCGGCTTCTAATTTTTCTCTCGCCGGGAATCTTTTCGGGTCTACTATAGCCGTCTCAATCCCGGCCCGGCGTGCTCTTTTGAGAGCGTATGCCTTCGGGTTATCGCAGACGACTAGCGCTAATTTTGCTTTGATCCGATTTTTTTTGGCGGCATCGATTATCGCCTGCAGGTTTGTCCCCTGCCCCGAACAGAAGACCGCGAAATTCATTTGAGGGCCTTGTCTATCTTCCTGGCGATATCCTCTTTTGATGCGACACCGACGATGCGTTCTATCTCTTTGCCGTCCTTGAACAATATCAAGGTGGGGATATTCATTACGTTAAAACGGGAAGCGGTAGCACCCGCTTCATCTACTTCTACCTTGCCAACCTTTATCTTCCCGGAATAATCCTTGGCTATGTCTTCCAGGATCGGCGCTATCATCTTGCATGGATAGCACCAGCTCGCCCAGAAATCCACCAAAGTTACACCCTTCGCCTGCACGACTTCCTTCTCAAAGGACTCGTCACTTAGATGCAAAATATTCTCAGCCATCTCATTCTCCGTTATTAGTGAGGGTCAATTATATCTCGTAGACGATAATGATGTCAACTACTGAATATGATAACCGGAAATCCTCCACTTGCCGTCCTTGTCGAGCATCGGCACTATTACCTCACGCGCGTCAGCCTTCTTGTCAAACTTGGTCTTGTAGGTAAGTATCACATATTCGCCGTCGGGAGCGCCGGCCATTTTGTTAGCCCTCTTAGCGGAGAGCAATTTCCTTGAGGTGGCCTCTCCGAGCATGCTTCTTAAGTTCCTAAGGGTCTTTATCCAGTCGTTCTTATCGACCATCGCCTTGAAGAAAGTAGCCGCTTCGTCATAACTCTCGGCGTAATTCTTGCCGTCGATGAGCGCCAGCCAATCGTTCGCGGCCCTCTGGGCTTTCTTCTCGGGACTCGCGGCGAAACAGGTGCCGAAACTTAATACCAAAGTTGCGATGAGGATATTTCTAAACAAATTTTTCATTGCTTCCTCCTTTGTTAGCCCTTTAATTTCTCTATATACTTCTGCGCGGCGAAGGCGGCGGTGGCACCATCTCCACAGGCGCTAACGACCTGGCGAAGCAACTTCTTCCTGCAATCTCCAGCCGCGAAGAGGCCTTCGCGCGAGGTCTCCATATCGTCATTAGTTATAATATACCCTTTCTCATCCGTCTTTACAAGCCCCGAGGCGACCTCGGTATGCGGAGTAAAACCCACCGCGAGGAAGACCCCGCTCGTCGCGAGCAGCGTCTCCTTGCTGGTCTTTACGTCCTTTAGCATAACGCTCTCGACCTTCTGCCCCCCGAGTATCTCGGTTGCGACCGAATTCCAGATGATATTTATCTTCTTGTTCGCGAAAGCGCGTTCCTGCAGGATCTTCGTCGCGCGCAGCTCGTCCCTCCTGTGGACGATATTTACCTTAGCGCAGAATTTCGTCAAGAACAGCGCCTCCTCTATCGCGGTATCACCCCCTCCGACTACCACGACCTCCTTATCCCTGAATAACGGCCCGTCGCAGGTAGCGCAATACGATACTCCGCGGCCGCTCAACTTATCCTCGCCGGGAACGTTCAACTTGGAATAGGTGGCACCCATCGCGAAGATGACTGTAAGCGCTTCATATGAACCCTTGTCGGTCTTTACTGTCTTGCCTTTATTCCCCGAGTCTTCGACCGAGACAACCGTCTCTGTCCTTATCTCCGTGCCAAAGCGCTCTGCCTGTCCTACCATCTCCTCTATCATCTTCGCGCCGCTTATCCCTTCCGCAAGGCCGGGATAATTCTCTACCAGCGGCGAAGACAATATCTGCCCTCCGGGAAGCATCTTCTCGAGAAGCAGCGTCTTAAGCCGCGCGCGCGAAGCGTATATGCCGGAGGTCAAGCCCGCGGGCCCACCGCCTATGATTATTAAATCATGATCCGCCATCTCTTAATCACCCTTTTTTAATATAAGCCCCAATATTCCGGAAATCACATAAAAGACGCTTACCGAATATAATATCCAACTCCTGTCGACGCGTTCGGCCAGTTTCGAGGATATCAACATGAATACCAGAAACGCGAAATTCATCACTATCCCAAGCGAGCTAAAGACTCTGCCGCGCATATTCTCATAAGTCACCTCGTGGATGATGGTATTCGTCGAGATACCGATAGGGGCAACGGCTATTCCAAGTACGGCCGCGGCAGCCGAGGCGAAGACAAATGACTGCGTCCACTTCAGGAGCACTGTAAAAAAGAACATTGCCACTCCAGCCAAGATAAGACAGCCGAATATCGTCTTCGGTTTCGGGAGCCCGTGCCCGAATTTTCCATACAGCATAGAGCCGATTAAGAACCCGCCGCCTAAGAAAAATCCCAGTAGACCCAGATCCTTTGTCACCGACCCCATCGCCTGCTGGATAAATACGATGACGACCGCGTAACTCGCCCCCACCCCGGCCATCAGGATAAAAATGACGTTAAAGGCGAACCTCGCCTCCTTGTGGTGCCTTAAATAATTAAAGCCGTCTTTTATCTCCTGAAAGAGCGAGGTCTTTATTATCTTCTCTAAGTCTATGGGCTTCCCGACGTTTTGCGGCGGCTCGGATTGGATCTTTTTTTTGACTATGAAGACGATCGCCAGCGCCGAGAGAAAATATATGACTGAATTCAGATACAGCCCTCCGCGGACTTTCAGCATCTCAACGAGGATGCCGCCTACGACGAACCAGAATATCGCGCCGATCATCCCGGTAACTGTAAAGAGCGAATTGGCGACAAGCAACTTATCCTTTGAGACCAAATCCGGTATCATCGCCAGTCTCGCCGGCAGAAAGAAACAACTGACGGCAAATATAAGAAAGACCGCCGTATAAATGGGAAACGACGGCGTCAACTCAAGGAACGCGACAGGTATCACCAGGACTATGAGCCCGCGCAGGATATCGCAGGTTATCATCGTCTTTTTCTTATCCCACCTGTCGATGAACGCTCCCGCGATGGGGCTTACTATAAAAGACGGCAGGACGGTAAAGGAAAAGAATTTGGCGAGCTCGAAAGGCGAATCCGGTTTTTTGTAATAGACGATGGCAATGAGCGCCATCTGGTTGAGCCTGTCGCCGAACTGCGAGATTATCTGTCCCAACCAAAGCAGAAAAAAATTACGCTCTCTTAATACTTCCCTGAATCTCACCATATTTGGTTGACGGTTAACTAACTGGAGCTGGCGAGAGGAATTGAACCTCCGACCCGCGATTTACGAAACCGCTGCTCTACCGACTGAGCTACGCCAGCGCGGCCCTATTTGACCTCGATTACGGAGTTCGTGCTGCCGAACTGGTTCGGCACACAAGTCTCGCAACTGGGGTCGTTCTGCCATGTGCCGTCGACATGAAATTTGTACTCATAACGGCCGGGCTTCAGGCTCAGATTCGCCACCCAGTCGTCCTTCCAGTCCTTCTTCATCGGATTGGCGATGACGTCCCAGTTATTGAAATCGCCGGCGACGCTTACGCTGTTGGCATAGGGGGCAATCAGTTTGAACGCGACCTTCTTTGTGCCTGCTTTCGCTACTTTTGCCATAACGCATCCCTCCTTACGGTGTTAAAGATGGTGCCGAGGAGCGGAATTGAACCGCTCACGCCGGGATTTTCAGTCCCGCGCTCTACCATCTGAGCTACCTCGGCATAGTTTTTGTATTATATAAACTTTAAGACGGCAAGTCAACCTTATTTTCCGAGTATCTTCTGCAGTTGTTCCCCTATCTTCTTGACCTTCTTGCCTGCCTCGCCGCCGATAATCTCTCCGACCTTCTCCCCGACCTCAGCGGGTTTCTCCAGTGCCTTCTCAAATAATCGTCCCGCGCCTTCCGTAAAAGCGCGCAACATAGAGTCCCTTAAGGCGCGCTGCACCTCCGGACCCCACTTAAAATCGGGCTTGGTAAGGTCGCCGCTTACATTAAACGAAAATTTCACGCTGTTATTCTCGTCCTTCAGGAATCCAATAACATCACTCGTCTTTAACTCAAAGAGCAGCGTCTGCGCGGGATCGCCGATCGGCTCTAAGTTAAGATTGTCTATCCTCGCGTTGCTATTGATATTCAGATTTCCTTTATCGCAGGCCGCTTTGGTGTAGAGACTGGCGTTGCCGCTCTTCACGACTACCGAGAGGAAATTCGCGTAATACGGCGCGAATTCCGGAAGCGGCAAATTCTCTATGTTCGCGTCACCATTAAAACTTATCTGCTTGGACAGGAAATCGCCCTCGCCTTTTACCGAGAACTTGCCCTGTTCCTCGATCTTCCCCGATACGTCTACATTTGTTATGAACTTTCCGCGCCCTATCGAAAATGAGTTTGAGATATCGCAGTTTACGCTTGAGAACATCGTGAGCGTAGCGGGTTTGGAGACGCGATGGTCGATGAACTTCAGGTTCCCGTTATTTATAAGGAGCCTTCCGAATAACATCTTCGGTTCGGCCTTCTTGGCGGCTTTCTTCTCCTCCTCTTTCTTGACCTGCGGCAGTTTCAGGGCTCCCGCCTCATCGAGGTGCAGGCTTACCTCCGGCTTCGTCACGGAGACCACCCGTAAGACCTGCTTATTGAATAAAAGCGGCATAAGGTAAAAATCCGCGCTTATCTCCTTTGCCTTGATCAGATAATCGTCCTTGTACTCGGGATTAGGGATAGTTACGTTCTCCAGGATTATCTTGCGGTTCAGGATACTGACCGCGCAGTTGCCGATTGAAATCTCAAGGCCCATCGATTCTTTCGCCATCCGCACAATCAGGCCTTTGATATATGGCGAGACCGTCAATTGCGCGATAAAGGCCAATATTATCAATATGCCTACAACGATAAAAAATCTCTTCCAGAACATACACTATCCTCTTTTAGAGTGTTCCGATGCCCTACTTCGAGAAAGCCAGATATCCCATTACGACGTAGTTGACAAGCGGCACGACGAGCAGGATCACCAACCACCACGGTTTGCCGCGCGCTATTATGATCTTATACCATATAAAAAACACGATAAAGATATTGATCAGCGGGACAAACATCAGAAGCAGCCACCAGAATCTTATTTTACCAATACCGCACATCAGGAAGATCTGGACAATAGGGACCCACGCCAGCCAGGCATGGTTAGTCTGTGTCTTTTTGGCGATAAAATACAAGCAGAGCGCAAAATAAATATATACTATAACAAGGACTGCGAAGAGCATTCCAAGTGAGGCCAATACCGAAGCCGTATAAGCCGGCGCCGCGATCGCTGACGCCGTAACTGTCATCTTCTCTCCGGCGAGGGCACCTTTTTCCTCGGCCTTTTTCCTGACCGGCTTCTTAAACTCCATCGCGACGCGTCCGCTCTTGCCTTCCAGGACTACTCTTTCCTTATCCACTGAGATGACATTGTATTCCTTTAAAGTATCGCCTTTCTGGACAAAATATGTGGTTCCGCCGTAATTTATCTGGGCAGTGAGCCCTTCGCCCGCGACATCCACGTAGCCGTTATACACGAAATCCGAACCGATTAAAGGCATCTTTATCTTCTTGTCCTTCGCCGCCTCACCCGCCACCACAAAGCCGCCCGCGGGCTTTTTGGCCTTGGCTAAGACCCCTTTCATCGTCCGGGCAAAATCATCGGGGCCGAGATAACCCGGGTTCTTCATCAGGATATTTCCACCGCTGTCAAAAAACATTATGGTGGGATAACCGGTGATGCGGTATTTAGCTACGAGGTCATTGCTCTTGTCGCCGTCTATCTTGACGTTGATAAATTCTTCCGCTAACTTCTGGACCGTCGAATTACTGTAAGTGTCGGCGTCCAGTTTCTTGCACCAGCCGCACCATTCGGTATAAAAATC
>JAUYOH010000030.1 GCA_030695925.1 Candidatus Omnitrophota bacterium | reverse complement strand
TACGGCCGCAAGGTTGAAACTCAAAGAAATTGACGGGGACCCGCACAAGCGGTGGAGCATGTGGTTTAATACGACGCTACGCGTGGAACCTTACCAGGATTTGACATGCACTTGAAATCCCGATGAAAGTCGGGACCTCCTTTAAAGACAGGTGCACAGGTGTTGCATGGCTGTCGTCAGCTCGTGTCGTGAGATGTTGGGTTAAGTCCCGCAACGAGCGCAACCATTGTCTTTAGTTGCTAACCAGTAATGGAGCACTCTAGAGAGACTGCCGGTGTTTTAACCGGAGGAAGGTGGAGATGACGTCAAGTCAGTACGGCCCTTACATCCTGGGCTACACACGTGCTACAATGGCCGGTACAAAGGGTTGCAAATCCGCGAGGAGGAGCCAATCCCAAAAAGCCGGCCTCAGTTCAGATTGAAGGCTGCAATTCGCCTTCATGAAGTCGGAATCGCTAGTAACCGCGCATCAGCTACGGCGCAGTGAATACGTTCCCGGGTCTTGTACACACCGCCCGTCAAGCCACCTGAGTCGAGTGCACCCGAAGCCATCATACCAACCCGCAAGGGGGGAAGATGTCTAAGGTGTGTTCGGTAAGGAGGGCTAAGTCGTAACAAGGTAGCCGTACCGGAAGGTGCGGCTGGATCACCTCCTTTCTAAGGAGTATAGATCTCCCCTGCACGACAGGGGACATTTAAATGCAGTATGGAATTAAATAGTCTAACTTGGCATTAGGCTTTGGTTATCAAATCATTTTTATTCGGTTTGGGGCAGGGGCGAAAAACCCAGCATATCCAAATTTGAGCCTCGAGCCTCATAGGGGGCCCGTAGCTCAGTTGGTTAGAGCGCCGTGCTGATAACGCGGAGGTCAGTGGTTCGATCCTACTCGGGCCCACCATTTTTTAGGGATGGGCCTGTAGCTCAGCTGGGAGAGCGCGTGCTTTGCAAGCATGAGGCCAGCGGTTCGAACCCGCTCAGGTCCACCAGATTCTCATAGCGGTACCGTAACGACACATCGTCGGGACGACTAGCTGCGTTAAGATCTTTGACAATATATATTGAAGTATAGTCGAGCATAAATAAAGCATAAATAGGGTAGCAAAAAGGGTGACTACAATTTTTGTGGTCAAGCTACAAAGAGCTTTTGGTGGATGACTTGGCTCAAGAAGGCGATGAAGGACGTAGTAAGCTGCGATAAGCCTCGGTGAGTCGCAAACAGACTTTGACCCGAGGATTTCCGAATGGGGCAACCCCTTACGAGTAATATCGTAAGATCCCGCCGCAAGGCGGGAAGCGATACCAGGAGAACTGAACCATCTTAGTAACCTGAGGAACAGAAAAAAATATTTATTCCCTCAGTAGCGGCGAGCGAACGGGGAAGAGCCTAAACCTTATCTGCGTGATAGCCTGTATGCGTTGCAGGTAGGGGGTAGCGGAGTCCGGTTGGTCCGATATACAGATCGGACGACTTGTCAAAAAACCATTCTATAACCGAATAATCTGGAAAGTTTAGCCATAGCAGGTGATAGCCCTGTAGGTGAAATAGAATGGCCAGGTTGGATCGGATTTCCAAGTAATACGGGACACGTGAAACCCCGTATGAATCTGGGACGACCACGTCCTAAGGCTAAATACTATCTTGAGACCGATAGTGCACAAGTAATGTGAATGAAAGTTGAAAAGAACGCCTGTAAGGCGAGTGAAATAGTACCTGAAACCATCAGCTTACACGCGGTCGGAGGCCTATGACCCCGCAAGGGGTAACGGCTGACGGCGTGCCTTTTGCATAATGAACCGGCGAGTTACTTTACGCAGCAAGGTTAATCCCTTATGGGGAGAAGCCGTAGCGAAAGCGAGTCCGAATGGGGCGATTTAGTTGCGTTGAGTAGACCCGAATGCCATGTGATCTACTTATGGCCAGAGTGAAACTCGTGTAAAAACGAGTGGAGGCTCGAACCCGTTAACGTTGAAAAGTTATGGGATGAGCTGTGGGTTGGAGTGAAAGGCTAATCAAACTTGGTTATTGCTGGTTCTCCCCGAAATAGCTTTAGGGCTAGCCTCGTGTCATTAGTTACTGGAGGTAAAGTACTCGATGGGCTAGGCGGCTTACCGGCTTGCCGAACCCAACGAAACTCTGAATGCCAGTAACCATATCACGGGAGTCAGAAAGCGAGGGCTAAGCTTCGTTCTCAAAAGGAAAACAGTCCAGACCGACGGCTAAGGTTCCAAAATTCATGCTAAGTGGTAAAGGATGTGAAACTTCTTAGACAACCAGGATGTTGGCTTAGAGGCAGCCATCATTTAAAGAGTGCGTAACAGCTCACTGGTCGAGTGGTTTCGCGCCGAAAATAATCGGAGCTAAGCATGGTACCGAAGCCTCGGATTTTCGTCCCGCCTTCGGGCGGGGCAAAGTGGTAGGGGAGCGTTCCGTTGTACTGTGAAGGCAGACTGAGAAGACTGCTGGAGGAACCGGAAGCGATTATGCCGGAATAAGTAGCGAAAAAATACGCGAGAAACGTATTCGCCGTAAGCCTAAGGTTTCCTGGGGAAGGTTAATCCACCCAGGGTTAGTCGATCCTAAGTCGAGGCCGAAAGGCGTAGATGATGGACAATCTGTTCAATATTCAGATACCACCCATTACGCGTTATCAACTATAGAGTGACGCAGGAGGTAGAAGCAGCAGCCGGTTGGATGTGGCTGTTTAAGCTCGTAGGTCCTAATAAGACCGAGAGGCGAATAGGAGCTGACTCTACGGAGAAAGCGAACTGCTTCGGGCCACACTGCCGAGAAAAACCTCTAAAGTGAGTTTGATGGGTGATCGTACCGTAAACCGACACAGGTAGGCGGGGAGAATATCCTCAGGCGCTCGAATGAACACTCGTTAAGGAACTAGGCAAAATAGCCTCGTAACTTCGGGATAAGAGGTGCTCCATTAGCGTAAAGTAATTTCTTATGTAGCGCGAAGGAGTGACACTAAAGTGGGCTTTGTGACTGTTTAGCAAAAACACATGACTGTGCTAACTCGTAAGAGGATGTATACGGTCTGACACCTGCCCGGTGCTGGAAGGTTAAAAGGAGGGGTTAGTCCCCCTGCTTTCTTGCTTTCGCAAGAAAGCAAGAAGGGGGATGAAGCTCTGACTTGAAGCCCCAGTAAACGGCGGCCGTAACTATAACGGTCCTAAGGTTTCAATGCCTTAGTAAAATTTGGCTATATGCTGGAACGACTGAGTATTTCATAATACCGAGGAGGTAAGAATTTATGAATGCAGTTAATCAGCAGGAAAGGCTATCGATAGACGAGAGGCGGAATTGGTTTCTAGCCGGGTTTATCGAGGGCGAAGGAAGCGTTTGCGTTTCGATAAAGGAACATCGGAATGGCAAATTTGGCTACCTGATCGATCCGGAGTTCTTTGTCTATCAGCATAAGAACAGACAAGGAAGTCTGGAGCTTGCCAGAGCAGTATTTGGCACGGGTAGAATTTATCCGAAATCCGGGAATCCGGATGTTTTGGTCTTCGCAATCGACGCTAGAAAATCCCTCATAGAGAGGGTGATTCCATTTCTCGATCAATACTCGATATTTTCGTCCAAGCTATCCGATTATGAAAAATTTAAGAAGATAGTGATGGCTCTTGAGAAGAAGGAGCACTGGACGAAAGAGGGGATGATCCGCATCATAAGGCTTGCCTACACGATGAATTTGGAGGGCAAGCAGAGAAAACGGGACATTCAAGAAGTTATCGATAGAATCCTCAGAGACTATACGCCAGACACCGCATGAAAGTGCGGTTGAAGATATAGTCCGTACCTCATAGCGATATGAGGAGGTTAATAGAAATATTAGCCCGCCTTGCTTTGAAGCAAGGTCCAGTTAAAGTAACAGATTAGAGCGAAATTCCTTGTCGGGTAAGTTCCGACCCGCACGAATGGTGTAGCAACAGAGCCGCTGTCTCAACGAGTGAGTCGGCGAAATTGTAGTATCGGTGAAGATGCCGGTTACCTGCATCAAGACGAAAAGACCCCGGAACCTTTACTGTACTCTGGTACTGGATTTTGATCCTGTATGTGTAG
>JAUYOH010000029.1 GCA_030695925.1 Candidatus Omnitrophota bacterium | reverse complement strand
CCATGCCTACACTTTCTATTTGGCTTTTTTGTCGAAGTTGTTTTATTTCATGAAGCTCTTTAATTTTTTTTAATAGTTTTTCTTTTTCATAATAAATTCTTATCCCATATTCCTTTTTTCCAAGAATTTTATCCCATATTTCTAATAAATTTTCTTCGTTATCTTTTAACCAGCTTCTTAAATTCTCTTCCGAAGTTTTAATAGAAACTTCGTTCGCTTCTTGCGATTCAGCAGTTTTTTCTTCTGAGGTTTTGATGATAGTATTAAAACTTAGAGGTATTACAGCATCAAAATTTTCCATAGCTTTGTCTAAAATCCTATTATGCGCTAAAATTAAATCTTTAACCTCGTCGGGATTAGATGAATTGTAAGGTTTTTCATCACAGCTGTGCACTATAGCACTAAAATTTCCTTCATTTATTAAAAAGACATTATTTTCTTTGATACCACACTCTTTCCAATTTTTATTGGTTCTTATTATACCATAGATATACAATGCGTTATTTGACATTTTCGAGGGTGATTGGATTTATTAATTTAGTTATAGTATCATCAACTATTGAATCTAATTCATTTCTAATTTTATTAGTTGTTTTTTCTAAACCATTTTCTTTCTTTATTTTTTCAATAGCTTCATCTAAGTTCATAAAAGCTAAACCTAATTTTTCTGCTTCTTGATTTCTTAAATTTCCAGACTCTAATCTATTTACTGCTTGTTTTTGTAAAACCTCCTTAAGTATCTCTACTAAAGCCATTACTAAACCCAATAAACCTTCTTTTAAATTATCACTATCAATTTTTATGCTCATTTTATTAATTTCAGTGCAAGAGTATTTTTTTTGTATTGTTTTTCTCTAATAGTTCGATACTTATCTGGCAAATTAATTATTTTCTCCCAATCTTTATCTTTCAGTATTAATTTTTTATCTTCTAATTCGATTTGTATATTTTTTCCCGGCACTTTTACTGCTAAAGCTAACATATTTTCTTTTTCTGCATACCAATAATCTTTACCATAAAAAATT
>JAUYOH010000009.1 GCA_030695925.1 Candidatus Omnitrophota bacterium | reverse complement strand
GTCGGCCATCTTAAAGATATGATAAAGCTGGTCGTCGGCCAAAATTATAAGGGCGCGGCGATCCGGTATATACCGAACCCCGATTATGAGAGAGGCAGTGTCCTTTCGGTTTGGGCAGCGAGAAACTGTTTCGACGATGATATATTGCTTATGGATTCGGATGTCATTTTTGAGAGAGCGGTTCTTGAAAAATTGGCAGGATCCAAAAATGAGAATTGTTTCCTGATTGATAAGGATTATGCGGAAAGCGGAGAGGAGATGAAGATCGTCGCTCTGGACAAAAAGGTCGTCCAGATTGCGCGCCGTATAACCCGGGAATACGATGAAATCGGCGAGGGTATTGGTTTCTTGAAACTCTCGGTCAAGTACCGCAAAGAATTTTTGGATGTCTTCAAGAGCGCGGTAGCCCGCGACAAAGACTGCGATTATGAGAACGCGCTTGACGAACTGGTAGGGCGGATACCGGTCGGTTTTGAGGATATAACGGGCTTAAGATGGACCGAGATCGATTTTGAGGCGGATATAGAGAAAGCGAAGGCGCTTAATATATGAGAAGCGTAAATCGTATCCTGAGCACGCCCTTTACCGGATTTTTTATCAGGTCAGGGCTGCATCCCAATTGGATAACTTTATTAAGCGGGGCGGCCGGTGTCGTGGCCGTGCTTCTTTTCTGCTTCGGTACGAAGGCGGGTTTTATTTTAGGGGCGGTATTCTTTGAACTTTTTTATATCCTGGACAATTGCGACGGGGAAGTCGCGCGGGCCAAGGGACTGTCCACGAGATTCGGCAGTTGGCTGGACACATTGGTCGATTATTGCGTACATGTTGCGGCGTTCGGCGGTATCGCATTTGGGATATACCGTACGACCCAAAGCCCGCTTATCCCTATAGCCGGCATTGCGGCGATGATAGGTATATTCCTCTCATTTTTTGTGGTAGTGCTTCAAAAGACCAAAAATTACGGATTAGCCATCCACGGCATGCCGAAGACGCCGAAGGGAGTTATAAAAAAGATAAACGTATTTGATAAATTGATAGAGATGCTCTCTGTGGGAGATTTTTCAATAGTCGTATTGCTATTTGCTTTGTTCGGCAAGATGGAACTTCTGCTGTGGCTCGCGGCTTTCGGCGCCAATCTCTTTTGCGTCGTACTCTTGGTCGTGAATTTCAAGTACTTAACGGGTCAGGAATAGATGAATTTGTTAAAAAGGGCCATACTTATCATAGCGGCTGCGCTCTTTGTCTGGATTGTCGCGAAGTCAGACCCGCTTCTTATCTGGCGCCAGATAGTATCGCTTAACTGGCGGATCTTAGTCGTCATCGCGGCCTACCTTATAATCTATTACTTCGACACGATGGGTTGGAGATGGGCCTTCAGGAGAGAGGTGCAACTCCCGAACCTATGGCGTTTCTTCCTTGCCCGTCAAGCGGGCGAGGCGTTGAATTATACGACACCTACCGCTTATATAGGCGGCGAGCCGGTCAAAGCCCTCGTCCTGAAGAAACGCTACGGCGTGAATATAATAGACGGCCTCTCAAGTGTCGTGATAGCAAAGACCTCGCTTTTCCTGAGTAAGATTGTATTTTTGCTGGTCGGCATCATATTGGCCCTGAGGCTCTTTAAATTTGACAGCGTGGTCGCCACCGGCATCCTTTGGACATTTCTGGGGATAGTGGGGCTTCTGGTATTTTTTGTCTTCCTTCAGAAGAAGGGGCTTTTCATGCTGGGCCTTAAGATCGCGCGTAAGTTTAAGTTAAGCGAGGTCTTTGAGGATAAGAAGGCCCATCTGGAGGAGATCGACGCGGCGATAACTAATTTTTACCTTAAGGAAAGGCTCAGGTTTTTCCGTTCGTTCCTATCGCATCTTTTGGGATGGTTCGCGGGGCTGATAGAGGTCTATATAATCCTGTATTTTCTGGGGATTCAGGTCGATTGGATAAAGGCGCTTGTCATAGAAGTCTTCTTCAAGACCGCTAACTCCGCTTTCTTCTTTGTCCCAGCGGCCCTCGGTGTTCAGGAAGGGGCCGGATACGCGGTCCTCGCGGCATTGGGCCTAGGAGGAGAGATAGGAGTGGCGCTTAGCATAGTAAAAAGGATCCGTGAGATAACGTGGGCAGGATTCGGGCTCTTTATTTATTGGACCTCGCCTAAGTAAGGAACGAGAAGATGATATTGGTGACCGGGGCTAATGGGTTTGTGGGTTCGCATGTCGTGCGGTTGTTAGTCAAGCGCGGGGAGCATGTCCGTTGCTTTGTACGCAAGACGGGAAACCTCGTTAATTTACAGAGCGATGAATTTAAAGGTAAATTGGAATTCGTCCACGGTGATTTACGCGATTACGATTCGGTAAAGAGGGCCGTTAAGTCGGCAGAAATAGTCTATCATCTCGGCGCTTATGTTCATCTCTGGTATTCGAGCCCGAAGTCGGTGTATGATATAAACTGGAAAGGCGCGAAGAACCTCTTTCAGGCGTGCCTCGAGGAAGGCGTCAAGAAGGTCGTATATACCAGTACTGCGGCTATCTTAAAAGGCGGAACGAAAGAAAAGCCTTCCGACGAGAACGCGGTTTTACCGTTGGATAAGATGCCGGGATGCTACGCGCGTTCAAAATTGCTCGCCTATGAAGAAGCTGTTAAATATGTCAAAGCGGGATTGCCCATTGTCATAATGAGCCTGACGACCCCAATAGGGGAGGGCGATTGCAATCTTACTCCTCCCGGGAAAATGATCGTGGATTATTTAAACGGCAGGCTTCCGGGTTATATAGACACAGTCATCAATTATATTGACGTGGAAGACGCGGCGACCGGCCATATACTCGCGCAGGAGAAAGCGAAGATAGGAGAGCGCTACATTCTGGGGGCTTACAACCTTACCATGGAAGAAGTTTTCGCCGTATTAAGCAAGATCAGCGGCAAAAGAGTCCCGAGAATAAAATTGCCCGCGGCGCCTTTATTGCCTCTGGGTTTTATATCGGAAAAAGTTTGTGAATGGATCACGCATAAAGAGCCTCTTATCCCCTGGGAGGGATTAAGGTTAGGCAGGAAGCCGTTCGCTTTCGATTCTTCGAAGGCCGTCAAAGAGATGGGATTGCCGCAGAGCGATATCAAGAAGGCGTTCCGTAAAGCGGTTGATTGGTTTTATTTAAAAGGATACGCAAAAGCAGGAGCGAATAAATGAGGATATTGACTCCAGGACAGATAGGATGTTGTTTTGGCGTGAAGCGCGCTATAAAATTGACTGAGGAGACCCTTTTAAATAAAAAACCAACGTATATCTTCGGGGAACTTGTCCATAACGCGACCATAACGCGCGAACTCTCCAAAAAAGGCCTGAAAGTGGTAAAGGGGATAGGTGATGTGAAGGGCGGCGTTCTCATAATCCGCGCGCACGGTATCTCGCCGGACGAGCGCGATAAGGCGGCAAAGTTAAAGATAGAGATCGTAGACGCTACTTGCCCCATCGTAAGGCAGGCGCAGGTCGTCGCCCAGAAACTGGAGGAAGAGGGGTATCAGATCGTGATAGTGGGCGACAAGAACCATGCCGAGATAAAGGGGATATTGGGGTACCTAAAGAAGGGAGCCCTGATAGTCGGGAGCCCGAAGGAAGTCGACCCCAAGAAACTGGAAAAGAAAGTGGGGCTGATATTTCAGACAACGCATTCAATAGAGCTTTGCAGGGATGTACTCGCTGAAATCATGAAGACAGCCCATGAGATAAAGATAATAAATACGATATGCGCCGATATACGAAAAAGACAGGAGGATGCCGTTGAATTAGCTAAGAAAGCCGATCTCATGATCGTGGTCGGAAGCCATCACAGTTCCAATACGATTAAGCTCAAGAAATTATGCCTTAAGTATAATACCAATACGATCCAGATAGAGATGGCGAAAGACCTTACGCCCCGGCAGTTAAAGGGCGTCAAATCAGTGGGGATAATAGGCGGCGCCTCAACGCCGGATATATTGATCGAGGAAGTAAAGAGGAAGCTTAAGGAATCGGGGTGAAAAGGACGGCGATCATATTCGCGCTGTTTTGGGAGCTACGGCCTTTCGCGCGCAAGATGGGCGTCCCATTCTTTAAGGCGATGAGCCGGCATATAATACTTGAGGATAGAAATATCGCGTTGATTAGGTGCGGGATGGGAAGGGAAAACGCCAAGCAGGCGGCCGAAAGAATAATAAAGGATTTTCATCCGGAGATTATCGTCTCAGCCGGTTTTTGCGGCGCGCTTGTGGAGGATTTAAAGATCGGCGACATAATTAGTTCTGATTTAAGCGACGGCAAGATATTTAGTTCCCCACGGCCGTTAGCCAGTTATGAGGATAAGATGACCGCTCATCGGGAACATAAGGCTGTTGTGGTGGATATGGAATCGGAAGGGGTTCGTATCGTTGCAGGAAAATATAATATTCCCTGCATCGCTATAAAAGCTGTCAGCGACGGATTAAAGGACGATATCCCTAAGTCGCTCTTTACATTCACATCGTTATCAAAACTCATCCGCTTTAAGCGTTCAATGGATATCGCTTCAAAGCGGCTTTCGGAATTTTTGTTAAATTATATAAAAGAAGACTAATCAGGCCCAACAGTAACAGCGCTGCACTATTTGGCTCAGGTATAGCCGTTACGGTAACAAACATATCTTGATAGTCGTTATCCGTAGACGACCCCGTTACATCTAAGTCCTCCCACGCGATTAACCATTTTTCATTTTGCGATAATTCGTAGATTACCGATTGTGGATCACCGCCTGAATTTACCGCGTATGCCCCGCTTTGCGAAGTTAGATTTTCTGCCCTGCCCGTAAACCAAAAGACGCCACCGCCGTATGGGCTATTGGTATAAAATCCGAAATTTCCAGCGGGAAAAATAGTCGTCGGTCCATTTTGTGCGGCGTTAAAGATTTGGGTAAGCGTCTTTGAGCCACCGCTTCCTTTATAATAGCCGAAAGTTGTAATATTTTTATACGCTGAGATCTCTTGGACTATTTCAACTATAGCACCCTGAGGTAAATTCCAATAAAATGGGTCAGGCTGCGCAGGGTTATATCCAATATATCCGAACTGTGCGAAATTTTTTGCATCGTTTAAATTTGCGTAGTAGCCGTTATTGACCAGCCAATTTGCGACAAACCCATATCCCGGCCCGTCGCCAGGATCCCAGCTATTTCCCCAGTTGACGATAAATGAGGGATGGGCATTTGGTTGGCAGGCTAGGATAAAAAACAGGACCACGAATTTAATAATTAACGGCTTGCGCATTTTAGTCACTTAAGCCAAGTTAGCACAATCTTGGTAATTGGGCAATAAGAATTTTTTGCTTTTTTTGAGTAATTTTTTATGAGGGCCAAAGAGCTCATGTTTATTATTGACAAAAATGATGTGGTGCGTTATGTTAGATTAGTCTTATAAGGAGAACAGAATAAAATGAAAATTATTCCTGCCATATTGACGGATAAGCCGCAGGATTTAAGAAATATGATTAAGCAGGCGGAGGATTTTTGCGATTTAGCCCAGATAGACATAATGGACGGGAGGTTTGTACCATCAAAGAGTATCTCGGCCGAAGACCTCGCAAAGATAAAGACAGGATTGAAGTTAGAGATCCATCTTATGGTTGAGGAACCGACCAAGTATCTTGAGTCCTTTAAGAGAGCCGGCGCAAAAAGGATCGTATTCCATTACGAATCAAAAGAGGAGCCATCCGAGGTCATAGAAGAGATCCGCGCGCTCGGCCTTGAGGCGGGAATCGCGATAAATCCGGAAACGCCTGTCGCCGATGTCGAAAAATTTTTTAAGGATATAGATATCCTGCTTTTTCTCTCGGTAAACCCGGGTTTTTACGGCAGCAAGTTCCTTCCGGAGGTCTGCGAGAAGGCGAAGGCGTTGAAGGACAGAAAAGATAAACCGGCAATCGCAATGGACGGAGGCATAAAGGCGGATAATATCCTGTTAATAAGGGATTCTGGCGTCGATATCGCTTGTGTCGGAAGCGGGATTTACGGCAAAGGGGACGCGAAGCAGAACTATCAGGAATTGTCGAGGAGATCGGCCGGGGGCTGAAGTGTTTGATTTTCTTGACATATGTGGTATAATTATATTAAAAGGAGGGTAAAGAGATGCGTTTCTTAGTCATTCTTCTATTAGTAATGACAGTGCTATGCCTTGAGATAGTGCCTGCGGCCGCAGCGGACGCAAGCGGTCTCTTAAAGACTGGGTTGATCGGCGCCGCGACAGGTGCGGTAGCCGCCGGCGCTTCAGGCGGTAAGGCCGGAAAAGGCGCGTTAATCGGCGCCGGTACAGGTATTGCGGCGGGAGCGATCGCCGACGCGTTGATGCCTTCAGAGAAACAACAGCAAGCACAGGCAGCGCCGTCAGATTCGGGTTTTGAGTCCGGTTATAATAAAGGCTATGAGTCGGGCTACCAAGCGGGCTATCAGGCAGGACTAAAGGCTCAGAAATAGGCATAGATTTAAGTCATTAGGAAAGCCCTTTGATGGTTGCATCAGAGGGCTTTTTGTTTTATAATATAGCCCATGAAGAGAAAGATGATGAAGGGCGGGACCGTAGGAGCCATAATGAAGAAGGAATTTTTGGCGGTCTCCGACCTTTCCACCATAGAGGAGACTATAAAGCATTTTCGCGGGGCACCCCTTGAGAAGGTCCTCAAGCCCTCTTATGTATATGTCATAGATTCAGAGGAGCATCTTGTAGGTGTGGTGCAGATGCGCGACCTCTTAAGCCGTTCGCCCAATACATACGTCAAGGATATCATGCTCAGGAGCGTCGTAAAGGTAGATACCGAAACCGACACCAGAGAGGCGATTCGGCTTTTTGTCGGGCATAAATTTTTGGCGTTGCCGGTAATAAATAAATCTCAGAGGTTGGTCGGTATTATCACTGCCGATGACATGGTGGACGTCGCCGGATTGCAGGCGGATAAAGATATCGCCATGATAGTAGGAACGAGTGTAGATGAGATAACGAGCCGTTCTATTCCCAAGATAGTCAAATTGAGATTGCCGTGGCTTGCCGTAAGTATCTTAAGCGGCCTTACATGCGCTTTTATCCTCGGATGGTTTGAACACGAACTTAAGACGGTGATAGCGCTGGCGCTTTTTATACCGGTGGTATTAGGTCTTTCCGAGAGCACTGGTATGCAGTCGGCGACTATTGTAGTAAGGAATATGGCATTGGGCAAGGCCACGTTTAAAGACGTCAATTGGCTCCTGCATAAGGAGATCTGGGTAGGCGTTATCGTGGGGTTGATATGCGGTCTTTTTGTGGGAGGTACGGCCACGCTTTGGCAGGGTAACCCCCATTTAGGAAGCGCCGTGGCGCTTTCGATATCACTATCCGTAATCGTATCGGGTGCTGTGGGGGCCTGTCTGCCGTTTCTCTTTCGCTCTGTGAGGATAGACCCTGCGCTCGCTTCGGGGCCGATAATCCTGGCCACCTGCGATATAATCACACTCCTTATTTATTTCCGGTTGTCCGGATTTTTACTTATGGGCACATGAAAAAAATCTATACAAATGAACACGCAAGGCACGGCATTGACGCAAAGTTGCCGAAGATAGAATGCTGGCCGAACCAGTATAAGGGTTATGAGATAACGATCTCTGTCCCCGAGTTTACGTCTATATGCCCGCGGACTGCCTTGCCGGATTTCGGTACTATTACCATACGCTATCTTCCCGATAAAGTATGCGTTGAGCTGAAAGCGCTTAAATACTATATATTAGGTTACCGTAATCTGGGGATATTCTACGAGAATGCTGTCAACAGGATCTTAAACGATATCGTTAAAGCCTGTAAACCAAAATGGTGTGTAGTGACCGGCGAGTTTAACGTCCGCGGCGGAATGAAGACCACCGTCATCGCAAAATACAGGGTCAAATAATGAGGATAACCACAAAGCGCGGCGACGGCGGAAAGACGCAGACCTGCAAAGGCAAGTTCGTGCCTAAATGCGATTTAAAAATCCGGGTGTGCGGCGCGCTGGATGAAGCCATCTCTTTTCTTGGACTGGCAAAAGCAAAGACGAAGGATACGGCCACCAGAAAAACTATCGATTCGGTCCAGAAAGATCTGTTCAGGATAATCTCGGAGATCGCTTCGGGCGGCAAGAACGCCGCGAAATCCGTCAAGCCGGTTAAAAGTGAGGATGTAAACCAACTTGAGAACATCGGCAATATTATGGAGAGGAACGCGCGCGTTCCGTTTAGTTTTGTGGTTCCGGGCGTAAACGAGCAGTCCGCGGTCTTGCACATCGCCAGGACGGTAGTGCGCCGCGCAGAATGCCTGATCTCGGAACTGAATAAAAAGAAGAAGATAAATCCATGTATCTTGGCCTACCTTAACAGGTTATCCGACCTGTTGTTTATCATGGCTGTATACGAGGAGGGCAAGCCGCAGCCGCTTAGATTATGAAGAAGATCTTGCTTTGGATCGCAGCGGCACGGCCGCAATTCTTTACAGCCACAATAATCCCCATAGCGCTGGGTGCGGCTATGGCCTGGAATCATATGGCGGTATTTAACTGGGGATTATTCTGGCTTACTTTAATCGGCGGAATTTTTATACACGCCGGATTAGATTATTCCAACGACTATTACGACTATAAGACCGGCAATGACGTTGTGAATAAGACGCCCACTCCTTTTAGCGGCGGAAGCAGATTCCTTCGTGAAGGGATATTAAGACCCAAACAGGTCTTACTGGCGTCGCTTATTTGTTTTGCGGCCGGAAGCGCGATTGGGCTCTATATCAGCTACCTTTTAAAGACCAATGTTATACTCATCATCGGAATAATAGGGGTCTTTCTGGCGTTTTTCTATACCGGCGGACCGATTAAGATCGGCTATACAAGATGCGCGGAAACAGCGACCGGCTTGGGATTCGGGCCTTTGATGGTCATCGGATCTTACTACGTTCAGGCGCGCTCGATTTCATGGCAGGCCTTGTGGTCGTCGGTTCCTATAGGCATCCTGATCGCACTCGTGCAGTATATAAACCAGTTTCCCGACTATGAGGCGGACAAGAAGGCGCGCAAGAATAATACCGTCGTAACGCTGGGAAAGGAGAAGGCGGTCCGTTATTATTATATTTTTTTAATCCTGCCATATTGCTTAGTCATCTTAGGCGTTATATTAGATGTCTTTCCGAAGTTAGCGCTTATCACGCTATTGACCGCGCCGTTAGCCGTTAAAGCCATAAGGGTCGCGAAAGCGCATTTTAATCAGATAAACGAACTCCTGCCGGCGAACGCCCTTACTATAGCCGTACATTTTTTATTTGGGGCATTGTTTACCGCAGCTTATCTACTCAACAGGCTTATAACAAGAGGAGGATCTTGATGGGGGTATTTTTGAGATTAGGTTGGGGAATAGTTTTGCTATCCATTTTAGTTTGTCATGACGGAGCGCCGGCTCTCGCCGCAGAGGCCTCCGCGAATAACCTTCTTCTTCCGGAAGCTATGCAGGGGACATGGGCGAATAAAAAGGGGTTTGCGGCCTCGGCCTATAACACCCAGCAGACGCGCAAAGCCGGTGTTTCATCTTTGCAGTTAAAGTACAACGTCGCGTCAGAAAAACAGGAATCCGGTTTTTGGTTCGGCCTGATCGGGAAGGACCTGAGTAAATACGGGGCGGTAACCTTCTGGGTAAAAGGAGAGAATGGCGGCGAAATTTTCCGGTTAGGATTAAAAGACGGCTCTTGGTTTGAGGATAAACTGGATGCGAAAGCCTATCTTCCGGGAGGTGTTACGACAGAGTGGCAGAAGGTCACGATCCCTCTTGGCGACTTCAAGGCGATAAAAGACTGGTATAATATGGATAATTTTTCCATCACCTTTCACTATGATTACGGCCAGCCGTATAACGGCGTTATCTATATAGAGGGTTTGGTCTTTGAAGGAAAGAGGGAAGGAGTAGGGAGGCAGCCGATCCTCAAAGCGGAATCGCCACCGTTGGAGTCTTTGAGCGAAGAGCAATTCTTGGATTTGATTGAGAGATCGGCGGCTATGTTCTTCTGGAACGAAGCCAATCCGGAAAACGGCCTTATTAAGGATACCTGTAAGACAAGAGTAGAGGATGATTACTCTATGGCGAGTATCGCTTCGGTCGGATTCGGCTTGCCGGTCCTTTGTGTCGCGGAAAGCCGCGGTTGGCTTCCGAAGAGGGACGTTTACGACAGGATCCTTACCACTCTTAAATTCTTCAGGGATGGCGCCGAAAACGTCCATGGCTTTTATTATCACTTCCTGAACATGAAGACAGGCGAGCGTTGGGGGGACTGCGAACTCTCTTCGATAGACACGACGTTATTAATAGCGGGAGTGGTATTCGCGGGAGAATATTTTAAGGGTACCGAGATCGAGGCTTTGGCAAAAGAATTATATGACAGGGTTGACTGGCAGTGGATGATGGATAACGGCTCAACTTCGAGCATGGGGTGGACACCGGAGAGAGGATTTTTGCCGTACAGGTGGAACAGCTATTCGGAGCATATGGTGCTTAATCTTTTAGGTATAGGTTCGAAAACGCACCCCATGCCTATCGGTTCGTGGGACGCTTTCGCCCGGCCCGTAAATAACTACAAACAATTTAAATTTGTAGGACCTCCGCCGCTCTTTATCCATCAGTATTCGCACATCTTCGTTGATTTTAAGGATAGAGAAGACAAGTATATGGATTACTTTGAGAATTCGGTCCAGGCGACTTTGGCCAACAGGCAGTGGTGCGTCGATAATATGAACCGGAGTAAATCATACGGTCCGGATTCGTGGGGCCTTACGGCCTGCGATGGGCCCGATGGCTATAAGGCGTACGGGGCGCCCAACGGAGACAATGACGGGACGGTTGCGCCGACTGCCGCGATAGGTTCTATAGTTTTTACACCGGAGGTCTCAATAAAATTGATGAAATACCTGTATGCCAATCATCAAGATAAGATCTGGGGGAAATACGGGTTTGTCGATTCTTTCAATTGGGACAGGAAGTGGGTCTCATCTAAATATATCGGTATCGATGAAGGCCCCATAGTACTTATGATAGAGAATTATAGGACCGGAATGATATGGAAATATTTCATGCGTAACGAGAATATAAAAAATGCGCTTGCGATGTGCGGTTTTAAAAAGTCACAGGCGGCGGCGCCGACAGACGCGGGGCATTAAGATGAAACAGCGAAGAGATTTTTTTAATATTCCGGATTGCGCTTGGAAGAGGAAGCTCGGCGATATTCCGTCTAAAGCCGCAAGCTCGTCTCCGGACAGGGGCATAGCATTGGGCGGTTTTGGCGCGGGTTCATTTATGTACAGCATCTCGGGTTCGTTCGGCCCATGGGCCCTTAAGGTCGGATTTTTTGACAAGCGATGGCTTTCCGAGGGGGCGTTCCATATTTACGAAAAAATAGGCAATAAACCGCCTAAATGTAGAGTATTGTCGACAAATCCCGCGATTAAAAGCGCGTGGGACAGATTAAATACAGGGGAGGCGACGTATCATGCACTTCAACCGAACGGGTGGATAACTTACGATTGTTTTGACTTGGATATCTCCCAGAAATTCTTTTCGCCCATAATACCGCATAATTATAAGGAGACCTCTTATCCTATCGCGGTATGGCAATTCAGAGTCGTCAATCCGACTAAGGAGAAAGCGGAGGTATCGGTTATGCTGACGTGGCCGCATCCGCCGTTTAATTGTATCCTTCCGCGGCAGGGGTATAAGAACTTTCTTAAAAAACAGGGAGATAAAATCGGGATAATTTTAAAGGCGGACCATCCCGATAACGTCCCCGAGACGCAGAATTCCGAGTGGTGTATTGCCACTGAAGCCTCGGAAGAGACGGATGTCACATACGTTCTTAGCTGGAACAAGGATTCCGACGGTTCGGACATATGGAATGATTTTAAGGCAGGGGGGCGCCTGAGTAATGAAAGGCTCGATAAATCGGATTCCGCGGCGGCGATCGCCGTAAAGATATCATTAAAGCCGGGCGAGACGAAGGTAGTGCCTATCGTGATATCGTGGGATTTTCCGGTTGTCAAGTTCGGCGACCCTTATGTATCGGGAACCGAGTGGTGGAAGAAATATACGGAGTATTTCGGAAAGGATTCGGCGCGTTCTTTCGATATCGCGAAAGAGGCGCTGGATAATTATGAGGTCTGGGAAAAGGAGATAGACGCATGGGTGGATCCCGTGATAAAGAGTGCCAAGATCCCCGAGTGGCTAAAGACCGCCGCCTTTAACGAGTTATATTATACACAATTCGGCGGGACGTTCTATGAGTCGGGATTAAAGTCCGGCCATGACCGCGAGTATATGGGCCTGCATGAAGATGATCATAAATTTTTCGTCATGGAATCGATAGGATATCCTTTCTGCGAGACCTTTGATGTCCGTCATTATTGCGCCATCTTGACAGTCAAGTTCTGGCCCGAGATAGAGCGCGATGTATTACGATGTTTCGCGGACGGGATAGTGCATTATGACCCTGTTCATCACCAGACCCCACACGACTTCGGAAGGCCGACGAAAGACCCCTTCTTCGCTTTCGATGATTACGGGACTAACAGGCTTATATGGAAAGACCTGCATTCTAAATTTCTGCAGCAGGTGTGGGCGTATTATTACGCGCATAAAGATAAAAAGTTTTTGGACTATTGCTGGCCGGCCGTCAAGATGACCTACGCGTTTATGAAATCGCAGGATACGGACGGCGATTATCTTCCGAACAATAACGGATCGGACAATACCTATGATTCCTGGGGGCTATACGGCACGAGCCTTTTATGCGGGGGATTATGGGTAGGAGCGTTAGAAGCGATGGAGAAGATGGCCGAGATACAAAAAGACCCGATAGTAAACGAAGTGAGAGATTGGCTTAAGGACGCGAAGGCCAACCTTGATAAACAGCTATGGTACGAAAAAAAGGGTTATTACAGGATAGACACGGCGGGGAAATTCTCTACGGCGATTATGGCTGACGGCCTAAACGGACAGAGGTTCTGCGAACGCTACGGCTTGGAAGACATATTGCCGAGAGAAAGAATGATCTCACATCTGAAAAAAGTATACCAGATGTGTGTCGTGCCGCTGGCGGACTTTAACGGAGACGGTATAGGCGATTGCGGCGCCTTAAACGGAAAGAATGAAGACGGCACAAACATAGGAATAGACCAATCCGACGAGGTCTGGTCAGGCTCGACGTATTTCCTTAGCGCTACTATGTATAAGTTGGGCCTGAAAGAGGAAGCGCTAAAGACCGCCTACGGCGTCTATTATATAACTTACGAACATGAGGCGAGCGCATACTGGTTTAATACGCCCGAGGCATGGAAAAATCACGGCCTCGAGCCAAGGCCAAAGAATCCAGAGCAATATCAACGGCCTCGCGCCGTCTGGGAGCTGTTGCTGGAGATCCATGACCCATATAGAGAGAGAAAGTGAATAAGAATTTTAAGTCGATTGCCTTATTTTTATTAATCAGCGCCTTGTTCAGCAATTGTGTCTTTGCGGCGAGAGCTGATTACTACTCCGAACTGGAGAAGAAGAAGTCTTCCGAGATGACGACCGATCAGTTTCTGGATCTCGTTGAATATAAGGCGTTTTTATATTTTTGGAACGAGGCCAATCCTCAGAATGGCCTCGTAAAAGACAGGGCTAAGAACTTTCAGCAGGACCTCAATAAATCAGGCGCAAGTGTCGCGGCGGTCGGATTCGGATTGAGCGCGGTCTGTGTCGCCCGGGAGCGCGGATGGATAACAAACAAGGAAGCGCAAGAGAGGGTGCTTAACACGCTGCTATTCTTTCGCGACAAGATCTACAATAACCACGGATTCTTCTACCATTTTGTCGATATTAATACAGGGGAAAGGGCGGGCATCAACGAGCTGTCCTCCATAGATACCGCGCTGTTTTTGGCCGGCGCTTTATTTGCCGGCGAATATTTCGGCGGAGATATCAAGAAGATAGCAAATGAGATATACGAAAGGGTCGATTGGCAATGGATGATGGCCGGCGGCCCTACGCTAAATATGGGCTGGTCGCCCGCGGGCGGGTTTTTAGACGCGTGGTGGAGTAATTATTGCGAAGACCTTATCCTTTATCTTCTCGCTATCGGTTCACCGACTCATCCTATACCCGCGTCTATTTGGGATAATGTCTCAAGAAAGGCAGAGACGTATGCGGGTTATACATCTATCGAATGCGGCCCCCTGTTTACCCATCAGTATTCTCATATCTGGGTGGATTTCAGGGGGATACATGACGCTTACGCGGATTATTTTGAGAACTCTGTTTACGCGACTTTAGCGAACAGGGCTTATTGCGTAAAGGAGCTTTCCGGGAAGTTCAAGACTTACAGCGAAAACGTATGGGGACTCACAGCCGGCGACGGACCCAGCGGTTATAAGGCCTACGGCGGAAGCCCCAGATGGTTCCAAAAAGCTGACGGGACCGTCTTTCCGACCGCTCCGGCGGGCTCGATAGTATTCACGCCGGAACTTTCTATAGCGGCGCTAAAATATATGTATGATAATTATAAGGATAAGATCTGGGGGAAATACGGTTTTTCCGATTCTTTCAATCTGGACAGAGACTGGGTTGCGTCCGATGTCATAGGAATAGACGAAGGGCCTATCGTCCTCATGATCGAAAATTATCGAACCGGGCTGGTCTGGAAATATTTTATGAAAAACAAGTGTATAAAGAACGCGATGAAAGCGGTCAGTTTCGTCCCTAACAAGAAATTACCGCCTTCGCTGGCGATGATAGATTTAAGCGGGAAATGGAAAATCGATAAAGGAGACGAACCTGCGTGGAAAGGACCCGGATATGACGATTCGGATTGGGCCGAGGTCGAAGTAGGGAAAAGCTGGGAGGACGCGGTTTACCCGGGTTATGACGGATATGCGTGGTACAGAAAGACCTTCGAGATTTCAAAGAGAGAGAAGAAAGTGTGGGAGAAAGAAGATATCGTCTTTCAGGCCGGCAGCATAGATGATGTCGATTCGGTCTATCTAAACGGAAAGAAGATAGGCGGGTCAGGGCAGTTCCCGCCGTTATTTAAGACTGCATACGATAAGATGAGGATATATCGCGTTCCGAAAGGATTGATAAATTACGGAGGGAAGAATACGGTGGCCGTGAGAGTCTTCGATGAGGTAGGCGCGGGCGGCATCGTATCCGGCCCGGTAAGGTTCGGACCGCTTGTCTGGGTACGGTATAAGCCGATAGTGTATGCGCCGGCAGAAATGCCCGTGGCGGATATCGCTTTCAAGACAGACAGGAAAGATTATAAAAGTGACGAAGAAATGTATATTCCCGTTTGGGTCTTAAGTAATACCGATGAGGAGATGAAGCAGGCTCGGGTCAGCTTGGAATTGAAGAACGTCGTCTCCAATCAGGTCGCCTTGAAGAAAGATTTTAATATAGATTTAAAAGGGGATGAGTATCAGCAGATAACCGAGATAGATTATAAATTTCCGGAGGATATAGCAGACGGGGCGATTTACGGGCTGGAAGCGCAGCTCAGGAATTCCGAAGGCGACCTGGTCAAGAGCGACACGGCGTACTTCAAAGTTATCAAAGTCGTAAAGGCGCCCGAGGTTGTCGAAGCACCCAGGCCGGTCGAGGCCATCAATACGTATGACCTGAGCGGCAAGTGGGCCTTCATCAAAGGGTGGCATAAGGTTGATTTTAGGGTTCCCGCCGAACTCGCGGCAACTTGGCCGGGAAAGGAATTGGGTATCTTAGTCGAAGCTGCGGATAGCCGCGACGAGATCTATCTGAACAAGACGAAGATAAGCGGTAAAGGAAAAGCGAATTTATATCCTATTCCGCGATATAAAAGGATCTGGTGGTTCATAAAAAGACCGCTATTTAATTTAGAAGGGGATAATGCGATAACGATTCGCCTTTATGCTCCGGAAGGCAGGGCAGATTTTATCCGCGCCAGCGTAAAGATCGGGCCACTTGAAGATTTGAGATAGCGGCTGACCCGACCCGCGTCAGAGCATCTCGAGGACAAGACATTTAAGATAATTCGATTCGGGGAAATTAAGCAGGAACGGATGGTCCGCCGGCTGAATGCGTTTTTCAACGAGCCGTGCGCTCCGCCCGGATTCCTTCAGCGCCTCTTTTACGATCTCAAGGAATTGTCCTTCCGAAAGGTTATAGGAACAGGAGCAGGTGAAAAGGTGCCCGCCTTTAGATAGCAATTTCATAGCCCTTAGGTTTATATCTATGTAGCCGCGTATCGCATTCTGTAAGTCCTTCTTTGATTTGGCGAAGGCGGGCGGGTCCAGGACTATAAGGTCAAATTGCCTTGCTTCTTTCTGGTATGATTTTAAGAGATCAAAGACGTTGCCTTCCTGAATTTTTATGTTCTTAATAGAATTTAGACCGGCATTTTCCAATAGAACCGCAAGCGCCTGCGCCGAGGAATCGATCGCCGTGACTTCATCCGAGGACTTGGCGGCGTGCAAGGAAAAGAGTCCCTGATAAGCGAAACAGTCAAGCGCTTTCCCTCTCGCGTACCCCTCGGCGGCGATACGGTTTTCCCTCTGGTCGAGATAACCACCTGTCTTCTGTCCGTTTAGAATATCGACCAGATATCTTACCGCTCCCTCAAAGACCGTAATTTTTTCGGGAGGCTCGCCGTATAGGATCTCTTTTTCTTCCGGCAGCCCTTCCAATCTTCTCGTCGCCGAGTCATTTCTTGCGACTATGGATTTCGGGCTGAGAGATTCGATCAATATCTCAGCGATCGTATCTTTAATATTATCCATTCCCAGCGAGAGGGTTTGAATCGAGATGTGCTCGCCGTACCTGTCGACTATAAGAGAGGGCAGGCCGTCCGCTTCCGCATGCGAGAGCCGGTAGGCATCCGTATCCTTTATTATTCTATTCCTATATTCTATCGCGGCGGAAATACGTTTCTTCCAGAAGGCCTTGTCTATCCTTACATCCTCTTTGGCGATAAAACGAAGCGAGATCTTTGACCTGTCATTATAAAAAGCCTTGCCGAGGAATGCGCCCTTATTGTCGAGGACCGAGACTATATTTCCGGAAAGGGCAGGTTCTGCCTTTTCGAGGTCGTCTCTATAGATCCATGGATGGCCGGTCCTGTGCCAGGCGGCTCCTTTTTTATTTATCTTCACGGCCGGTTCATTCATGGTTTGATTCTAACAGGTGTTATACTTTTCTGTCAATTGTGATATAATAATCCCTAATGAAAAAATCCGGAAGATTAAGGACAAGTTTAAAGAATTCTTTTCTCGACGGCTGTTTCGCCTCCGCGATGCTCGGTTTTACGGAGCAGTATATAACCCCTCTTGCCATTGCGCTTAAGGCGACAAGCGCCCAGATAGGTATGCTGGCCGCTTTTCCCAGTTTGATATCCTCCATAGTCCAGTTGAAATCCGCCGATGTGACCGAGCACCTTAAAAGCCGCCGGCGCATACTCAATATCTTCGTATTATTTCACGCGTTTATGTTTATTCCTATCCTACTGATCCCGTTTATCTTCAGGGAGAACAGTGTGTTATGGCTGATATTTTTTGTCACGCTGCTCAACTCAGTGGGGGCGTTTCCCGGCCCTGCGTGGGCGAGCCTCATGGCAGACCATATCCCGGCCTCTGCCAGGGGAAAATATTTTGGATGGCGTAACAGGTTTATTGGCGCCATAACAGTAGCCTGCGCGTTGTTAGCCGGTTTTATCCTAAATACATTCGGAAAAGAGACCTACGCCGGTTTCGTCGTGATCTTCGGGTTGGCCTGCGCGGCTAGGTTCATATCATGGTATTTTCTGTCCAAGATGTACGAACCGCCCATGAAGATAACCCACGAGCATTATTTTAATTTTTGGGATTTTATCAAGCGGGTCAAAGAATCCAATTTCGCGAAATTTGTGTTTTATATCGCGAGCATAAATTTCAGCGTAAATATAGCGGCGCCGTTTTTTGCGGTGTTCATGTTAAGTGACCTGAATCTTAACTACGTGACTTATACGGTGATCGTCACCACAGCCACTATCGCGACCCTGCTTACGATGAACCTCTGGGGTCGGCACGCGGACAGGACAGGCAACCTTAAAGTAATACAACTGACGTCATTCTTTATCCCGATAGTGCCGGCATTATGGCTCTTTTCGCAGGAGATATATTACCTCGTCATCATCCAGGTCTTCGCGGGTTTTGTGTGGGCCGGATTTAATCTGTCGGTCATGAATTTCATCTATGACGCGGTCATGCCCGAGAAGAGGACGAGGTGTATAGCGTATTTCAATGTCATTAACGGGATCGCGATATGCTTAGGCGCTCTCTTAGGCGGTGTCTTAGCCAAAGCCATGCCGCCGTTATTCGGTCACAGGCTTTTCGCCCTGTTTTTACTCTCCGGAGCTATGCGCGCTATTTTCGCCTTTATATTCCTTCCGAAGATCAAAGAGGTAAGGCGCGTTGAAAATATAAGCAGCATAGACCTTTTCTTTAGTGTCATAAAACTAAGGCCTCTTAAGATAGAAGGCGAGGAGAAAGTTTGAGGAAGATGATTTGCTAAAAGCCGCCAAGATATACTCACTGATACTTATCCCGCCGTTAGCCCAGTATGTCGTAACACTTGAGGAGATAGACGGTTCGAGGCTTGTCCCGATATGGATAGGGGTAAACGAGGGCAACTCTATCGCCATGGTCCTGCAGGGCGAGAAATTTCAAAGGCCGCTTACCCACGATCTGATGATCAACATCTTGAAAGATGTTGAGGCCGAGATTGAAAAAATAATTATCAGCGATTTAAGGGAGAACGCCTATTACGCGATCATAGCGCTAAGACAGGGTGATAAAACCATGAGCATAGATTCGCGGCCTTCCGACGCCATAGCTTTAGCGGTCAGGACGAATTCCCCGATTTTTATCGACGAGAAGGTTCTTTCCCTGTGCCCCGTAATCAATAAGCCGATAAGCGATGAGGAGATCAAGAATTTTGAGCAGGAGATGGAAAACCTGCGCCCCGAGGATTTCTTCAGGAAATTAAACGAGGAAGGCGGGAAGGCTCAAGGCGGGCTGGAGTAATATGGCACTAGTCAAAGACGAGATAAAAGAGATAACGCCTGCAAAGGCATCCGGGATCATACGGTTCGGCAGAGAGGTCTGCGGCGATTTTCAAAACGCCGTCGGGAAGGAATGGATCGAGACCAACGGCCTAGGAGGATACGCGTCTTCGACGATAATAGGGACTAACACACGACGGTATCACGGCCTGCTGGTGGCGACCACAAGGCCGCCGTTGGGGCGGATGGTCATCCTCTCGAAGCTCGAAGAGACGGTCGTATTAAAGGACGGCAGCCGGTACAACCTTTCCTGTAACAAATATCCCGCCGTTATCCATCCCGAGGGGTACAGGTACCTGGAAGAATTCCGCCTTGACCCTTTTCCGATATTTACTTATACGATCGGCGATACTGTGATAGAGAAAGCGGTCTTCATGGTCCACGGGGAGAACACCTCCGTTATAACTTACAAGGTACTCAAGTCGCCCTCCTATCTCGAATTGCTTATCAGGCCGCTTATCGCGGCGCGGGACTACCACTGGATCTCCATAGAGAACTCCAATTTTAACAAATCGGTGGAATCTTTCGACGGTTATATAAAGATGAAGCCCTATAATGAGTGCCCGATCATATATCTGGCTAATAACGCGGACAGTTTTGAACCGGTGGGGTACTGGTATAAGACGTTTGAATACGAAAGAGAGAAAGAAAGGGGACTGGAGTATCATGAGGACCTCTACAGCCCCGGCGAATTCGGGTTTCTGGTCAGGGAGGGCGACAAGGTCTATATTGTCGCT
>JAUYOH010000002.1 GCA_030695925.1 Candidatus Omnitrophota bacterium | reverse complement strand
TTTTGAGTATGGAGGCGACGCACTGCCTGCGCCAGAGTTTTCCTTGGGGCGTAGGAACTCCTATCCGCGTTAGTTCAGTTCCTATCTCGGTTAATGATTTATTTTCAGCGGCCATCTGCCAGATGGTTCTTAAAGCGGGGCCTATAGCTTCGTCAAACGCTAGCTTGTGAGGCTGTCTGCCGTTTGGAAGGGGTGAGCCGTCATCAATGAGCTTATATCCAAATGGTACGGATCCGCCGACCCACTTGCCTTGGCGGGCCCGGGCAATGCAGGAAGCTTTGACGCGCTCGCCTGTGAGTTCACGCTCAAAGGCAGATAATAGCCCGAGTATCCCGATAACAACCCGCCCTATAGCCGTTGAGCTGTCAAGGTTCTCTCTTACAGATATGAAGTCGATTTCGTGCTCTTTGAAGAGGTCTATTAAAGCGTAGAGGTCGCGGGGATTCCGGGTTAAGCGGTCAAGCCTGAAGAAGACAATGCCGTCAAATGACTTTTGCTTAAGGATGTCATTCAGGGCCGATTGTATTCCGGGCCGGTTAAGGTCTTTGCCGGAATAGCCGTCATCGTAGATTATGCCGCCTTTCCCGAAGTCAGCCATCTCGTGCCCGAACGCGTCAATCATGTTTTTACAGTGGTAGGCTTGGGCATCAAGCGTTGTGAAGTCGCCTTGGGCCTGTTCGTCTGTTGAGCAGCGGGTGTAGATTATGTAGCGTTTCTTCTTTAGAGGTTTGGTATCCATTGTTTTTCACTCCTTGCCTTTGGGTTGAGGCAGCCACCATGCAGAGGTAGGAAACACCCCTGCATGGTGGTAGAATACTTATACGCTGGCTTTTTCTTTCTTCTTGCCAGTTCCCCAGCCACTTTTCCATCTGGCTACTGCCCCGCCTATGATTTCGCTTGTGCGCTCTTGGCTCGTTCCTTCCTTGAGAACTTCAATAAGCTCCGATTTATTGAGTATACGGAAGTTCTTTATGCCTTTAGCCTTGGCCGCGAGCATAAGTTCGTTGCGCGATTGTCCGCTGGTAAGCGCAACGCCGGGTTTCGATTTTTCCGGCGTTTTTGCAGGTGCTTTTGCTTCTTTAGCCTTCGATTTCGCCTTGCCATAATACTTAGAATGAAGCGTATGCAGGAAATCCTTTCCTTTCTTTTTCTGTTTTGCGGTCATTCGAGTCACCTCCTTTCTATATTTTGTGTATTGTTTTCGACCCCAACCCTATAACGAAAAGTGATATAAGTCAATCTATATCAATGAGTTATATATATTTTGACAAAACGCGGTTTTTCACAGTTCC
>JAUYOH010000157.1 GCA_030695925.1 Candidatus Omnitrophota bacterium | reverse complement strand
ACTGTTCGGTTTCGGCGCGATGTGTGACGGTTTGGTTTTACGATATAGAAAGATATTGGGAAAATCTACGAAGGTGATAGCCACGGGCGGTAACTCCGGCCTCATCAAGCGATATGCGCAGTCGATACAGATTGTAGACGCAGACCTCACCCTCAAAGGCCTCTACCTCATCAGCAAGAAGATTCTGTAACAAATTTTCTGAACTTTAGGGACTGGAAGACACATAGTACCCCCCTGTAGTTAAGTTATCAAGCTTTTTGTGAAGTAAAACATCAAGATCAACCGGTGGTAGCGCGAGAGCTTCTTTTGTGATATCCGGACGTTTTTCTTGAGCCAATTGCCATGGGCTTTTGTTTTCTTTATAAGTGTTAGGTCTTTCAAGATTAAAGGATAGCTGATAGGTATGGGCTTTCTCCATAAAGTCGGTTCTATCAGTAAAGTTTTCGAGCTCATAGAATTCAGTCTCGATTAAACTATGGACAGTTTCCACGTCGGATTGGAATCTGTGGGCTCCGGGTGGAATGGTGCCGTGTATAAGCTTGGCGGATTCGATCGCGAGAGTATACGCGGAAGGATCCTTTGCCGACCAGGAGCCAACGTATTCAGAGCCATTATCGGTCTGGCGGATGCCTTGCTCAACAATAAGGCCGTATTTTTTAAGGTGTTCATTGATATATTCGGCGAATAGCATAGAATGAGTGAGCGATCTCTCGTCGGCGAAGCCTAAGAACTGTACGCCGCAGCTGATCTCTCTAAAGGTGTATTGTGTTTTTGGGAGCCTCAAGAGCTTCATCTGAGGCCAGTATTCGGGGATATCGAAGAGATCCTTGGTGTCCTCGCATACCCGCTCAAAGAGCGCGAATTGTTTTTTAATCTCACGCAGGTTTTGTTTGGTAACGTGCTTCTTTCGACGCTTGCGGCTGGCTACGCCGTTTACGCGCCATATCTTGCGGATAGTCTTGGATGATTCCGGTAGATTCTCAAGTATTTTGACTTGATCAGCTCCCAGTCGTTTATATACGGCCTTTAGAGCGACGATCTTTTTCTCCCGGTCATCTTGTACGGCTCTTGGCGAGAAGTGAGGCCGCCGCGACAAGTCACCAAGAGCCTGGTAGCCGCCTTCAATGAAGCGTAAGAACCATTTACGGACAGTCTTAGGACTGGCGGCATAGAGCCTGGCTGTGGGCTTTACGCCGTGTTCTCTGGCATGGATGACCATCTGATACCTTTGCTGCTTTTTATCTTTACTTAATCGCATAACTTGATACCATGGATATGGACACATATAACCTCTCTCCTTATCTTGGTAGGATCAGGAGTTCAGTATATCAGGTTATTATGTGTCCGCTTTTTATATTTTCATACGGATCGTTAATATACCGGTGCCATTGGGCGACACGACGCCATTGCCATAACGGGCTATCGTGAACATAGATCATATTGCTTGGCTCATATTCGTACGCACAGTTTTGTATCGCGATGACAGGCTTTTCGCGCTTTAATATTGATTTTTTCCGATTACCCCTCGGGGTAATCGGATCATACACCTTAAGACTATTAACAAACGCTTTTAACCTTAGAAAGACGCCAAAGCTAATACTTTTAATCTTTCTAAGACCTACGGGGTGGGGGGTACGATCTATCTTCCCATTCCCACCTTCCTTTATATTTTTTCGTGCCCTCATAAGCCCTATCATGTAAAATCAAATCATGGCGATGGATAGATACAAGACATTGATCCTGGACAAGAAGGACGTTGCGGAATCGGTCGATATCGAAAGCGCCATAAAGGCCGTGGAAGGTGTATTCAAAGAGTATGGGTTTGGCAGGACCCAGATGCCGCCTAAGATTTACCTTCATATGGATAAATACAATGGCGATTTCAGGGCGATGCCGGCCTATGTAGAGCGGCTAAATAAAAGCGTTCTGAAATGGGTGAATGTTTATCCCGGCAACAGGCGTTACGGCCTACCCACGGTTATGGCCGTTATTATCCTGAGCGACCCGCGAAACGGCCTGCCCCTATGCATTATGGAAGGCGCATATGCGACGAACTTGCGGACAGGCGCTGCCGGCGCAGTGGCGGCGAAATATCTTGCGCGAAGAGATTCGCGGATTATCGGCATGGTTGGATGCGGCGCGCAGGCCAGGACGCAGCTAAGGGCTTTGAGGAAAATATTTGATATAAAAGAAGTGA
>JAUYOH010000151.1 GCA_030695925.1 Candidatus Omnitrophota bacterium | reverse complement strand
AGCGAGAAGCCATACGGATCAGGGATTTTAAAGATGTGATGGGAAATATCCGGTCAAGACAGATAGAGCGGGCAAAAGAAGTTAGAACAAGACTGGATGAATTTAGAAAAGAACGCCAAGATGGGCTTCTTGAGTGGAATAGATTGACCCCGTTAGAGACTATAGAGCAACCTGTAAGAAGAAAGATGTCTCTAACGGGGTTGACAGCTGTTATGGTTGAAAAAAGAGTGGAAAATCAGAAGGGGGGTGAGGTCAGAGAGAAAGAAGAAGTTGCGCAGGGGAAGTAATTTGTATTCGATGGAGTAGTGAAAATCTGAAAGGGAGGAAAAAATGGGAATAGCTAGTGATATCAAAACACTCGGTGAGGATATTGTTGCCTCTTACGATAGCCGGGTAAAGGCAATCGGAACATTAGTAAAGGATACTCACCAAATGCTCAAAGGCTTTGGCGCTGATAGGAAGCAGATGAGTGAAGAGCAAGCGAAGAGCTTAGCAGACTTTGTGGTAGAATTATCTAAAAATGTGGTTGGGATGATAAAGGGTTTTCAAAAAGAGCATAAGGAGATGGCTGACAATTTAAACGAGAGTCTTGAGAAAGGCGAAACTGATAGACTAAAGAATTTCAAGGACATGATGGGAGATATCAATAAATGTATTAAGGATATCGAAACCAATGTTGCAAAGATGCTCAAGGAATTCGATGACGCCCATGCTGATATGAGCGAAGAACTTAAGAAAGAATTAGCTAAGTACGTAGATGATATGGTGAAGGCAACCAAGAAATTAATGAGTGATATTCAGGCACGACAGAAGGAAAGAAATACAGAAGTTGCTGATTTATTGGAAGCCTATAATGCTGAAGCAGAAAAGATGGCGGCTAATTGGCAAGCCATGGCAGCTACTATGGCCAAGAGAAGAGGCGGAAAGCCTGTTGTTTCAGCCGGTGCTAAAGTAGAGACAGTTGAAGAAGCAGTTAAAAAGCCAAGAAAGAAAGGCAAGAAAAGAGGAAAAAAAGCGAAAAAATAAGTGAGACCCAAACTTACGGAACGAAGTGAACGTAAGTTTGATGGTCGAACTTACCCCGCACCTTTTTAGTATTCATGGGAGTACTAAAAAGGGACCAAAAAGTATTTTGAATGGGTAAAAGGTGCGGGGTCAAATTCGGACATATAATTTACGTCGTTCTTTGAACTCCGTAAATTATGTCCTCATTTGAGAGGGGTGAGAATATGAGCAAAAGTGAGATAAAGTGTGCCTTCTGTAAAGGCACTGGTAAGGATCCCTTTGATTTACTCTCTGAACTTGCCACTTGTCAGGTCTGCGGAGGTAAAGGTAAGGTTGAGGTTGTAGAACCGGCAATTAAATGCGTTTTTTGCAAAGCAACCGGCGTCTATCCTCATAATGGCCGAGTTACCTGCACAGTATGTAACGGCAAGGGAATGGTTACAGTTAAAGGAGCAACTGAAGACTGTCTTAAGTGCAAAGGCACAGGCTCAAGCA
>JAUYOH010000144.1 GCA_030695925.1 Candidatus Omnitrophota bacterium | reverse complement strand
ACTAAGCAGGCGGGTAATAATGAAATTTATCTGTTTTATAACGCCTTTGATCGTAGTTTTTCTCTTTTTTACTTCACCGGCGGATGCTGCCCTTTCTAAATCTTCGCCGAGCGGCGAGGAGGTTTGGAGGATTAATTGCGGCGCAGAAAAATTGGATTATACCGATCCGGCCGGGAATTGGTGGGTAAAAGATGAACTATACACCAGCCTCTATCGCTGGGGGTTTACAAATGGCGCTGTGTCCTCAACCTCAAGTGACATTAAAGGGACAGGCCTTGACCCTGTTTTTCAGACTAACCGCTGGGGCGGTACGAATATGTCTTACAAGATAGATATGCCGAACGGTCGCTATCAGGTCAAATTGATGTTTGCGGAGACTTATTGGCGCGCCAACGGTAAAAGGGTTTTTAATGTGGCGATCGAAGGGGTAACCGTCCTTACTAACCACGATATTTATGCGGAAAAAGGGTATAAGACTGCCGATGAACATGTCTTTAATACTACGGTAGGCGACGAGGCTTTAGAGATCACCTTTCCCGTTATCTCTAAGGATAAAGCCGTAATTTCCGGAATAGAAATTAGGGCAGTAGAGATAACTGACGAGGCTTTCCTTAATTTTATCGAAAAGAGGATGTTCTGGTATTTCTGGAACGAAGCTGACGCAACGACAGGTTTGATAAAAGACTCAGAACAAGGTTTCGCCTCCAGCAGCGCTGACGTCTCAAGTATCGCCGTGACAGGAATGGGACTTTCCGTAATAACTATCGGGGCCGAGCGGGGATGGATCACCTCTCAGCAGGCTCGCGGCCGTATCATGAACACGTTGAACACATTCGAGACGGTATTATATAACCTTCATGGTTTCTGGTATCATTTCGTAGACATCAATAACGGAATGCGCAGATATAATTCCGAGATATCCACCATAGATTCGGCGATATTTATTATGGGCGCGCTGCAGGCCGGAGAATATTTCCGTTCGACATATCCGGAGATCGCCGCGAAGGCCGAGCAGCTTTATCGTAGAATGGAGTGGGCTTGGTGGCTGAACAGAAACGATGGCAATCCATGGGATAATCAGTTTATCAATATGGGGTGGCAACCGGAATATCAACCGTGGCTTATCCCTAATGGCGGCCCCGAAGGCGGTTATTTTACGAAGGCCTGGTGGAATCAATATTGCGAAACTCTCCTCATAGATGTTTTGGCGATAGGTTCTCCGACTTATCCGATTTCCAATGACGCCTGGAAGAATATGATACGGCCGAAGGTCAATGCCTTTGGGATGAACTTCATTCAGGAGCCGCCGCTTTTTACCCATCAGTATCATCACCTTTGGCTGGATTTCCGTGGAAAGCGTGACGGCGCCGCGGATCTTTGGAACGGCACTTACGACACCTCGATGGATTACTGGGAGAATACGCGCCGGGCGACCTTGGCGAACCGGCAGACATGCCTGAATGACCCTCAGGGCAGATACGAGACGAACCGGTGGGGATTGACGGCATGCGATGGTCTCGGCGGACGGTATCAGGTCTACGGAGGAGATCCGGGAGGATATCATGACGGGACGGTCGCTCCTACCGCCGCGGGCTCTTCGCTGGAATTCACTCCGGCCGAATCTCTAGCCGCGTTACGCTATATGTTTTTCCAATACAAACACCATATCTGGGGAAGACATGGTTTCTGCGATGCTTTTAACGTGAGCAGGGATTGGAGATCTGACGTCTCCCTTGGGTTGGATAACGGTCCTATGGTTATCGCGATAGAGAATTATCGCACAGGGTTGGTACGAAACACCGCTATGAAAAATCCCCATATCTGGAAAGGCTTGACAAAGGCTTTCAGTCCCGCAGTAGAAATTATACAGCACGATAACCAGCTCATAAGAAATAACTGGCAGCCGGTAAAGGCTCAGATCTTGAATCTCCACACGAGCATTCAGGGTTTCGAGAATTACAACGGCACCTCAGGTTTATATTTCTGGGATGTATGGGACTCACAACCGGCATTCGCCTATTTACCAAGCCCTATACATAGCGGCAGACGTTCGCTTTCTACTCAGGGGCGCACTGTCGGTATCTATCCTCAAGGCGGCACGATGGATCTTTCGGGAGCGAGTCATGTGGGAGTTTGG
>JAUYOH010000143.1 GCA_030695925.1 Candidatus Omnitrophota bacterium | reverse complement strand
CACGTTTTCTACCAACACTATACCTACATCCACCATATCTCCAACAGCAAGGATTATACCCATAATAGACATGATATTCACGGTCAACCTCATCCCCAACATAGGTATGAAAGCAATCAAGGCCGCGGTGGGCAAAATTATGATTGGCATCATCGCTGAAGGGATATGCAAAAGGAAAAATATTATCATCACGGCAACAATCAGAAAGTCTTCAATCAAGACCTCGTTAATCGACTCTAAGGATTTTAGAATGAGTTCACTGCGGTCATAAGTTGTGACTACTTTTACTCCTTTGGGCAGGTTCGGCTCTATTTCTTTAATCTTCTCCTTCACCCTGTCTATTACCCGAAGAGCGCTTTCGCCCTGACGCATCACCACAATTCCACCCACCACGTTTCCCCGGCCGTCAAGGTCTGCTACGCCCCGGCGAATATCCGGGCCAAGAGAAACATTACCAAGATGTTTTATTAAGATTGGCGTGCCGGTTTTATAGTCAGCTCCTACCACAATATTTTCTAGATCCTTTACGGATTTGGCATAGCCGCGGCCGCGCACCATATATTCTGTGCCAGAGAACTCCAGCAATCGGCCTCCAACGTCATTATTGCCTTTGCGTATCGCCTCAACTACTTCTGTAATTGGTATTTTAAAAGCGAGGAGTTTGTTTGGCTCAACGTTCACCTGATATTGCCGCACAAAGCCACCTATGGGCGCGACTTCAGCTACGCCGGGAACGCTCTGCAGATAATAACGCAAGTACCAGTCCTGAAAGGTACGTAGGTCCGCCAAAGAATTCTGGCCTGTCTCATCCACAAGGGCGTATTGAAATACCCATCCTATTCCGGTAGCATCCGGCCCCAGCTCAACCCGCACGCCTTCTGGGAGGCGGGACGTGATTTTGGAAAGATACTCCAAGACCCTTGTCCTTGCCCAATAAATATCTGTGCCGTCTTGAAAGATTACATAAACAAAAGAGTAGCCGAAATCCGAAAAACCTCGTATTGCCTTTACCTTTGGCGCGCCTAATAAAGAAGTCACAATGGGATATGTGACCTGGTCTTCGATAATATCCGGTGAGCG
>JAUYOH010000127.1 GCA_030695925.1 Candidatus Omnitrophota bacterium | reverse complement strand
ACTTATATTGCATACTTTACTAAGATAGAGCGTTTACTCAACAGGAGGTCGGTCGATAGCGAAAGCTAAAAGGCCTATCACCTAAAAAAACCCCGAAATATTCGGGGTTTTTTGTTTGCCTACCTTCACGAAACGAAGGATCTTCGTGGTAGAGCATAAAAAAATACCCGTAGCTTCTGACTACAGAGATTTTTTATTTAAAGGAGCACCGACTTAAATGAGCAGACACTTTACGGAACGAAGTGAACGTAAAGTGTAGGCCAAAGGCCGGCTGCGAATTAATCCTTGCGAGCAGGCGAGCAAGGACTACCCGGTCTTCAGGAGAGTAGGTTGCTGTAGTAATAAATAAAAAACCCCACAGCTTTTGACTGCAGGGCTTTTTATTTAAAGGAGCACCGACCTACTCTCCCGTACCCTTACGAGTATAGTACCATCGGCCCTGAGGGGCTTAACTTCCGTATTCGGAATGGGAACGGGTGTTTCCCCCTCGGTATGAGCGCCCCAAAAATTTAATGAGCACATAACTTATGGAGGCAATAGCCGACATAAGTTATAAGTGCGAATTATCCTTGTTCCGCCTAAGGCAGAACAAGGACTTTCAATAACCTCAACAACTACATATTTTAGGTAAAACTACAAATAAACCGATTACCAGATTTATCCCTTGTTTCCAGCACTTTTGCTTGAAGAAAACTTGGGACTAAATCTCTTTGCTTTCGCAAAAAGATTTATTAGGCCAAGCCGATTGGCTGATTAGTACGCATTAGCTGAAATCCTTACGGATCTTACACTTTGCGCCTATCAAGGTCGTAGTCTACGACCAGCCTACATCCTCGGCCTTACGGCCAAGGAAGGGATACCTATTTTTGGGGGGGGCTTAACACTTAGATGCTTTCAGCGTTTATCCTTTCCGAACATAGCTACCCGGCCTTTGCCCTTGGCAGGACAACCGGAACACCAGAGGTTCGTTTCTCTAGGTCCTCTCGTACTGAAGAGAACTCCCCTTCAAGTATCCTAACACCCACATCAGATAGAGACCGA
>JAUYOH010000100.1 GCA_030695925.1 Candidatus Omnitrophota bacterium | reverse complement strand
GGGCCAAAACCTATAATCTTATCTTTTCTTCCCGCCTATAAAGCGCTGACCTGCGGGCGGTATCTATAACCGCGGCTGTCCTGCGGACTTCCTCTAACCTTATTACTGGATGTGCGCGATGCATAAGGACGTCGTAAAGGTTTTCGTAGTACTTCTCCCAGCGGCTCGGTTCCACCGGATAGACGCGTTCGTATTCCTCGTTCTTTATCTGGGTCTTTACTTTTATAGGATGCCCGCCGTTCTCGCTTAATATGGCGCCTTTCGTGCCCAGTATATACCAGCGCGGAAGATTATACCTTGAGACCTGGCTGACTTCAAGATGCGCGGTAACGCCGCCGCGGAACCTTATCAATAACTTAAAATAGTCCTCCACCTCTTTCGACCATAGGATAGATTTCATATCGCACCAGAGCGAAAGCGGCTCTCTTTCTATCAGGCACAATAACTGGTCTATTATATGCGAGCCGAAATCGTATAATATCCCGCCGCCGTAGCTTTTCTTGTAACGCCAGGCGGGGTTGAACTCCTTAACGCCGTAATTCTTAAGCGACCCGAATGAGGTCGCGCGTGACTCGATTGTAAACGGCTCGCCGATGGCGTTGCTGTGTAATATCTTCTTTATTGTCAGGTAATCGCCGTCAAACCTTCGGCTATGGAAGACCGATAGGACGACTTTCTTCTTTTTCGCCAGAGCGATCAACTGGTCGACTTCCCTTAAGGTCAGGGCTATCGGTTTTTCCACGACGCAATGCTTGCCCGACTCTATAACCATCTTCGCGATCCTGAAATGGCTCCCTGAAGGAGTGGCTATCACGACGACGTCTATATCATTATCGAGAAAATGCTTATAGTCCGAAAAAGCTATTGTATGATATTCGCTGTCCGCGACCCTCCGACGCGCCGGGATCGTATCGCAGATCGCGACGATCTTAAATCTTCCAACCTTCTTCATGAGCGGGATATGAAACTCCTGCGCGCTTCTTCCCAACCCGCAGATACCGACTTTGAAATCCATATTTAGTATCCGGCCTCCTTTAAAAAATCGCGCGAAATCTTTGCGCTTTCAAATGGCGTCCTGAATGTCCTGTCAAGTTCCACAATAATCCAATTAGTATAATTAATCTTTTCCAAAGTTTCAAGGATATTCTTGATCCTATCCCGCAATACCCCCCTGCCGAGTTCCGTAAAATCCCTGACCTTGGGATCCCAGTCCTTTAAATGGACGAGCGCTATCGAAGAAGCATATTTGTCTATTATCTCGACAGGGTCTGAGCCGGCCGCCGCCAGATGTCCGGTATCGATGCATAATTTTATTGATTTGGAAAATTCAAGCAGATTGAGGATGTCCCTCTCATCCTCAACTATCGTGTCGAGATGGTTATGGAAGGCGATTTGAATGTTGAATTTTGAAGCGAACTGCGCGAGGGCATCCAGCCTCTTACAGAGGGCTTTATAACTTTTGACCTCTTTCTTTAAGCCGTCGCTGGTCCATCCGCCGGTCGTCATAAGCGCGGGAATACCGAAATGGCTGCCGAAAGAAACCTTTTCCTTCGCCTCGGACAGATCGCTCTTCTCGTCTTCGCTGACTTTGACGTTAGAAGATAATGACGCGAGCTTAAGGCCCTCTTCCTCTATCTCCATTTTAAGGAAGCCGACAGAGCCGAGATTGGAAAGCGGTTCATAGCATTCGACCCCGTCGTAACCGGCCTCTCTTATCTCCCAGAGTGCGTCTTTTAGCGAATGGCCCTTGGAATAATGGCCCCACGTTAAAGTGTGGCAGCCTATCTTAAATCTCGCCATGCCCACCTAAATTTTGGTGCTGGGAGGGGGATTTGAACCCCCACACCTTGCGGCGCTACCCCCTCAAAGTAGTGCGTCTGCCAATTCCGCCATCCCAGCACTGATCAATATAAATTAATCCCGTAAATATCGCATTCGCCGGCGCCGCTATTACCGGGAAAATACAAATCAATATTCCTGATAGCCTGTAAATCTAATGTCTTATTGCCGCCTTGATTTCCATAGACGTTCCTTAATTTAAAGAGATTAAACGGATAATCATACTCCTCTATGTTTCCCGTGCCGACGTATGTTTCTGAATTAAAGCTCTCGCCGTCGGCGCCGTTAACGCCGTTATACTTTTCTTTGCCTAGGGCATCTACGCCGGATTCATTTATAAACAAATTAAACGGCATATCCTTTGTCACGGCCATCTTTACCTTGATCCCCGTAAATCCCTGAAGGTCCGCAGTCTTATCGTTATTCGGATTTTCGATCTCCGGAAGAATACCGACTCCGCATCCCCATCCTTTACCGGTATCAATAATGCTCTTAATAAACTTTTTACCTTCCGTGGATTGTTCTATATAAAATTTAATCGACGCCTCGGATGATGCATCCAGCCAGACAGTCAATTTTTGTATCTCTATACGGTCTATATCACAAAAGGGCGCACTCTCGCGCTTGATGTCTTTATTATTCACGCCGACGTATTCGTTCGTCTTAAATAATTTATCTGGAAAAGGCGCGACAGAATCTTGATGGATCTTTTCCGCCTCAGAATTTACCCGTGCCATCTCCGCCGTCAGCAGTTCGTATTCATTGTCATAGATATCGACGATGCCGTAATTACTGTTCTCACCGTCAAAACTTCTTCCCTGCGGCGACTGGTCAAAATACTCAAACCAGTGGTAACCGACCATATACGGAAATTCCATCGCCTGCGAGACATATTTATTATAGCCGACTTTCCTGTCATTTTGCGTGGCGACGGTGACATCCGCGCCGGCGGTATTCTTGTCGCCGCTTCTGTTCTCCATCGCCCTGTATGAAAACTCCGTTATCATAAGAGGCTTCTGCCCGAGTAAAAAGAAATTATCGAATAACTGCTTATCGAAGACCATGCTCTTACAATAATAGTTTATTGAGATCACGTCGCAATATTTACCGCTTGCCGTTATGACCGCCTCCGGAGCGTTACCCGCGAAACGGACGCCGAGTATCAAATGGTTGGGGTCATATTTTTTGATATAACCGGCTGTTACCGAAAAATATTCTTCGGCAACGATACCGGCAAATGACTCCCGCGCCTCTTTTGTTTCTTTGCTGTAAGCGCGCGAAAAAGCGTCTATGTCGCCTATCTCTTCGAATGTCTTGCAGTCTTTACCCCATACCGAGTTAAACCGCTGGATTTCGTTTTCATATAACGCCTTAAAGAATTCAATCAGGCGAACTTTTCCGGGTGAGCCTTTGGGGAGTTTCGCATACTCATCGAGAAGCGTAGGCGCATGGCCCGTATACCATCCCCAATCTCCATACCACGGCAACTCATTATCAATAAAATATCCTATTAAATACCTTGAATTCTTAAACCGCTTGCATTTATGCGAAATGATCTTCTCGGCTGTCTCTTTAAATTCGGGGTCAAAGACATCGACAAGCCGATGATCACCGCCTGTGGGAATATAAAGTATATAGGTAAACGGCGTATCATAATAAAATGTATTTACATCGGACCAGCTTCCTATCGTGTTAAAATTCCATTTTTTAAGGCGGCTTATCGCGTCCAGCGCCCATTCTTCCGGGTTCTTATATTTCGACGATACATCGTAATGGTCGGACTTCGGTAAGACCGCTCCATCTTCAGGAGATACGACATTAACGCCTTTTGAGATAAACAATTTCCCGTCAGGGTCAATGAGCCAATATTTATCATTTTCTTTTTTCACGGAAAAGAAGGTACTTCCTCTCGGTATCAGCCTTCTCGGGGAGATGCTCTCGTACGGTTTATCTGCCTTAAGCTCCATCTCCCATATCGAAAATCCCCACTGCGTGACTCTTTCGATACAATCGATCTTTATAAATTTACATCGTGTCTTTTCCTTAAAATTTATCCTTATGAACTCGCCTTCATTACCGTCATCTATCGCCGCGAGGGCCTTCCACGCCTTGCCGTCATTTGATGATAAGACTGCGTACCGGTATGCCGCCGCTGTCTCCCATTTGATACCTATACCATATAGATCGACGGGGGCGTTAAATTCTACCTGTATCCATTGGTTATCCTCCAATACCGATTCCCAGCGAGTCTCATAATTGCTATCGACTGCATTGGCCGGTTTATTGCCCCCTAGTTCGGATGAGGCAGTAACCTCTTTTATGGTAAGTTCATTGCGGACGGGAAGCGGCCGGCAGGCATAAATAAAGCCGAGGATAAGAATGATAATAGGGATAAAAAATAGACGTTTCTTCATACTATATTCCTCAACTAGCCTTTTCCTTTCGCAATAGCACGAACAATGTCCTTCTTCGTAATCACACCTACTAACTTATTTTTATCTACCACAGGTAAATAATAAATCTCCTTTTCAATCATTAAAGTAGCGACATCCTCAATTTCTATGTTGGAAGAGATAACGGCTATATCTTTTTCCATGATATCGGATACCCTGCTTGCTGCAATCTTTTTAATTTCTTCATTGTATCTCTTGGTTCCCAAAACGAGGAACCCTGCAGAAAGATTAATAAATGTTGGTAGATGCACTTTTTTATCCTGAAAGATTACGCCTTCTTCCCGAACAATACCCATCAATTTACCGCTTTTATCTACTACCGGTGCTCCGCTAATGTTTTTCTCTATAAATAATTCTGCTAATTTATGAATTTCCATTTTAGGGCTAACCGTAATAACTTTTTTAGTCATTATATCTTTTATCAGCATGGACCCTCCTTTTTTTAATTATACCACTTCCATATCAAATTGGTTGCCCCGCTAGGACTCCGGCGCTTCGCGCCTAGAACCTGTCGCTTACGCTCCCCAAAGGGGCCCTGCCCCTATGGCGCTCAGCCGACGATTGTCGGCTTCGCTGTTACCCCGAAGACGCGGGGACAGCCTCCCCGCACCCCTTAGGTTCTCGTCCTTAACAAGGTAAATCCTATTTCTACGAAGCCGTGAGCGAAAGCTTCACGGCGAAGCAGAATGGTTGCCCCGCTAGGACTCGAACCTAGACAGCAAGATCCAGAATCTTGTGGGCTACCATTACCCAACGGGGCAGAAATTACTGAATCTTTAAATTAAAAAATAATTATACTTTATTTTTTGCTAGTATTCAACTGTAGGCGGAGTAAAATCCGAAGTCCATCTAGCCTTACCCTTAGAAATGCGAATCTCATCCATCCAACCTTTTAAGTTTTGATGGATGATGAAATTATGACCACCGATGTAAAGCTGCACATTTAAACTTGGCATGGCGTCTGAACTGGCGGCATTTGCTACTGATGTGCCATCTACATATAAATTCCAGTTATTGCCATTTCTCACAACAGCTACATGATGCCAGGCTTCGGCGGAGGGTCGTGTCCCGCCACGCATTCCTATTTGTTGAATACCGCCGCGCACATAAGCAAAAAGCCAGTAAAAAGTACTATGATAGTTGATCTTCCAATAATTGTCGGCATCCAAGTGCTGACTGACTAAATTAGCTTCGGAGCTCCATTGGTCTCCGGTTTTATCAAAATATACCCAAAAATCTATGGTGAAATCTCCGCTGCCAAAATCCCAATCGTCGGAGTCCGGAACAGACAACGTCTCTGAATCTCTATAAGAGAAAAAATATTTAAAACCTCCGTCAAATAAACATGAAGCGCCTCCAAATTTACTTTGTGCCGTATCAATTTGGGAACTGCCATTGGCCGCGACAATGTGACCCTGAGAGGAACTGTCAATTAAAGCTGTTGAACCGTCTTTTCCGTTGCAATGAAGCATCAATACGGTATATTCATCGATTCCTTCTCCGAAAGTATTTGTTATAGGTAAGCACACCCATAGCGCCACTAATGCCGATATCAATTCCTTCATCTTTCTCTTCCTTTAGCCAACATAGCAGTAATCTATTTCGCTTTATTCAACGCGCCCTTAAGGCGCTCTATGGTCTTTTCCTTGCCTATGAGTATGACCGTCTCAAATAAACTCGCGCCGACCTTGCGGCCGGTAACCGCGACACGGATAGGATGGATCAAGTCCGCGGCTTTTATATTCAGATCCGTGGCTAAATTTCTGACACAATTCTCGATATTTTGCAAATCAAAAGTTTCAAGCGCGCTGAATTTTTCGATCAGGACTTTTAATTTGT
>JAUYOH010000098.1 GCA_030695925.1 Candidatus Omnitrophota bacterium | reverse complement strand
CCGCCATTTAAGACCTGACCGCCTTCTTTCCCGTAAAATCTTCCCAGCGTTGCACCGCCACGTCGCAAAACACCGGCTCGATCTCCATGGCGTAAACTTTCCTGTTTACGCGTTCGCCCGCTATTATCTGACTTCCCGACCCCGAGAACGGTTCATAACAGATATCACCAACCGAGGTATGAACTCGCATGGGGATCGCAAATACCTCGGTCGGCTTTACGGTGGGGTGCTTGAGGCCGGTGTTGCGTTTCTTACCCTCCCAGTCTACTTCCCAGACATCTGTGTAGTAGTCGGGAGTTGTCGGATCACCTCTTCTTAAAAGATCGATCCTCCAAACAGTGCCGATTGACTTGTCTTCGGGCTTATAAGGCGGTTTGAAGCCCCGAACCCACATGAGTAAGCACGGTTCGTGCCTCCATGAATAAAACGAGTAGGTGAGTATTGTGCAGGGTTTAACCCAGATGATCTCCTGATGAATGAGAATGCCCAGCTCATCGCAGATAGTCTCGATTAAGCCCTTTCGTTTAGAGGCATGCCAGACATAGATCGCCGTATGCTCTTTTATGAATTTCAGGCCTATCTGCAAAAAACCCTTCAAAAACACCTTCGCATCGGGGATATCAATCTCATGATATACGCTTGACCAGTCTTTGCCGGCTCCCGGGCGATTGTCGCCTGTATAATCAACACAATACGGAGGGTCGGTAGCAAACAAGGCCGCCTTCTCTCCGTTCATAAGACGAGCGACATCTTCCTCTTTTGTCGAATCCCCGCATAAAAGACGGTGTGTTCCAAGTATCCACAGATCTCCGAGCTTAGTGATGGGCTCGGGTGGTTCGGGGATATCATCAGGAAGCGTTTTGCCGTTGCCTAAGTTCTCGGGTTCGAGCTTAGATACCGAATCCCGCAGGTTCTTAAGCCTTAAACTGCTGTAGTCCTCGGGCATCTCGCGCCTCAGGCGCTCCAGTATCGGAAAAAGCAAACTTGTCCAGACGCCCGATATCTCCTGATTATTCAAGGTGACGTTCATTGCCTGCTCTAAAAGCTCATCAACGTCCACCATAAGAACAGGCACCGACTCCACGCCCTCGTCTTTAAGAATCTTATAGCGTTGATGACCTGACACAATATGCATGGTTCGCTTGTTTACCACAAGCAAATCCAGATACCCGAACTTCTCAAGACTGTGCCTTAAGCCCGACAAGGCGTCATTAGAGATTTCGCGCGGATTGTATGGCGCCGGGGACAAATCTTTTAGCAAAATGTCCCTAATCTCGTGATTTATCTTGACCTTAGCCACTCGTTTTTCTCCTTAAATTATCGATATAACCCGTTTAAACACAGCTAATTACGATTCTTTGCCCTGTTTGTGCCACGATCTCGGGGGTCCTCAAAAGTCGGGACACGGACACGGTTTTTTTGTCCCGTAATCACTGACAGACCTCGCCTCGCCCGACCCGCACCCCGACCCCCCTTCCAAGGACCCGCGCTTAAACATCAGTGCCGTATTCCCCATACAAAGCGAATCTCCTTGCTCAAAGTATCATCAAAGCAGTATATTTCCTCCATACAGTGATTTATAATCACGATCTGCTTTACCGGACTACCTTCAAGCACCCACAATTCAACCCGGTACCGCTCCTCGCCGTAGGAATCTTCCGGCACAGCCTTGAACCACTTCCTTCTGTCAGCTTCGGTAAATCGCGGACTAGAGTGCCAAATCCTATCAACGTACTTTTGAAGCTTATCGATCGCATCGCTAAGACTTTGACATTTTACGGTTCTCATTGGTAAATCCTCCTTAGCATTAAAAACGAGTTATCCACAATTTCACAGCCTCTACTACTATCTTTTGTTAGTTATCTCTTGTTATATATCTATTGTTAGGGTGACATGGGCGTCACTACTACTGGTGACACGGGTGTCACTACTCTGGTGACAGGGCTGTCACTGGTGACATCGGTGTCACTACTTGATTGTGGATAACTTTTAGGTCCTGGCATGTTAAGAAGCTTATAAATATTCGACTTGCCCTTTTTCCTCTCAATTAAAATAGCTCTCAACTGTTCCAGTTGCTTTACAGCTCGCATTATTGTGCGCCGGGATACTCCGCAATGATATGCCAATGTGGTAATAGACGGAAAACAATCCTGCGCCTTAAAATTAGCGTAATAACAAAGCCATGAATAAACTGCTACGCCCAGACTACCAGCACGTTCGCTAATTAACTTTTATGCGGCCTTATCGCTCCAAAGGAATTTTCCGTCTCTTAAGTCTCTAATATCTATCTTACGTTCTGCCACGACTTGCCTTTTCGTAATCATAAATTCGTCTTGCGATCCACTCAGCGACTTGCACAGTTACAGCGTTACCGATAACTACTCCTCTACGAGCGTCCAGTCCTTTGGAAAGCCTTGCAACGCTTCCTTTTCTGTCGGGGTAAGCTTGCGCA
>JAUYOH010000097.1 GCA_030695925.1 Candidatus Omnitrophota bacterium | reverse complement strand
ATGCCTCTTGAATTAAAAGGGGATAAACTTACCGTCGTCGTCACCGACCCCTTGGATGTCCATACCTTAGACGACATAAAATTGCTCTTAAACCTCGAGATCCATCCCGTCTTAGGCGGCGAGAAGGATATCCTTGAGGCGATAAAGAAATATTACGGTATAGGGGCCGATACCATAGAGCGCATAATGGCTGAGACAGCCCATCCGAAAGAACTGAAACTTCCGACAGCCGCGACACAGGACATGGAGGAACTTGTCGAGGACGCCTCGATAATAAAATTCGTCAACCAGATCATCCAACAGGCCTATTACGACAGGGCGACGGATATTCATATTGAGCCTTATGAAGATGAGATGAAGGTGAGATACAGGATAGACGGGATTTTATATGACGCCACAATACCCCCGTCCATAAAATATTTCCAATCGGCTATCGTTTCGAGAATAAAGATAATGGCGAACTTGAATATAGCGGAACGCCGCCTTCCTCATGACGGCAGAATAAAGGTCAAGGCCGGGGATGACGAGCTGGATTTAAGGGTCTCGATTTTGCCCACACCGTTCGGAGAAAGTGTGGTTATCAGATTGCTTACGAATAAAATGCTGCTTAGCCTTGAAGACTTGGGCCTCTCGAAGCCGGATTTAAATATCTTAGAGGAAATGATAAAGAAGCCGCACGGTATCATCCTTGTCACCGGCCCTACAGGGTCGGGAAAGACAACTACTCTCTATGCGTGTCTGTCAAAAATAAATAATAAAGAACTTAAGATCCTTACGATCGAAGACCCCATAGAATACCGCTTAAAAGGTATTACGCAGATACAGGTGCATCCCAAGATCGGCTTGAGTTTCGCGATGGGGCTGCGCTCGATGTTAAGGCATGACCCTGACGTTATGATGGTCGGCGAGGTAAGAGATCTCGAGACCGCTGAAATCACGATAAGGGTTGCCTTGACGGGCCATCTTGTTTTTTCAACGATACATACAAACGACGCGGCCGGAGCGGTGGCGCGTTTACTGGATATGGGGATTGAACCCTATCTGGTCGCTTCGTCCGTTGAATGCTTGATCGCGCAACGTCTCGTCCGGACGATTTGCCCGGAATGTAAATATCCCGTTAAAGAAAAAAAAGAGCCTCTTTTGGAACTCGGGGTCAGTAACATCCCGAAGGACGTCGTGATTTATGAAGGGAAGGGGTGCGAGGCGTGTAAATTTACCGGCTATCGCGGCAGGACAGCTATTTATGAATTCATTGTCCTCAACGAGGAGATCAGGGAACTGGTCTTGGAGCGCACCTCCTCCGACCAGATAAAGAAAAAGGCCGTCAAGATGGGAATGAGGACGCTCAGGCAGGACGGCGTGGATAAAGTCCTGAAAGGCCTGACTACGATAAGCGAGGTTCTGCGGGTTACTCCCCAAGAAGAATTGCCTCTGGAGGAGATCAGATAAGGGATGCCTAAATTTTTTTACAGAGCGAAAAAAGGCCCGGCAGAGATAATCGAGGGCCATATAGACGCAGAGACCGAATATACCGCTATTTCGAAACTCGCGCAATTAGGTTGCTATCCGATTAAAATCGAGAAAGAGAATTCCGTACTTTCCGAAAAAGGATTCTACCCCTCCTTTTTTGCCGGCCGTGTCGCCTTAAGGGATATGGCGATTTTTACCCATCAGCTCTCGGATCTTTTGGGTTCAGGGGTAACTATGCTAAAGGCCCTCGGGGTTCTCTCCGAGCAGACGGAAAACAGATATTTAAAGGCCGTCATAGAGAATGTCATGACGGAGGTAAAAGACGGCGCGACATTATCATCCGCCCTCTCTAAGCATCCCAAGGTTTTCTCGCGGCTTTTTACCAGTATGGTTCATGCCGGTGAAGTGGGAGGCATGCTGGAGGACGTATTAAAGCGTTTGGCCGGTTTCTACGAAAAAGAAGAGGATGTCAGGGGTAAGATACAAACCGCGATGGCCTACCCTATACTGGTCTCCTGCATAGGAGTCCTTACGGTCTTTGTGCTTTTATCGTTTGTCGTGCCGAAGCTTACCACAATATTTTTAGAGTTTGGTCAGGCGTTGCCGCTTCCGACAAGGATTCTGATACAGGTAAGCGATTTTTTCGCCCAATTCTGGTGGCTGATATTGCTGTTTGCCACGTTATTTATATTCCTGCTGACGAGAATAAACAAGACCAGCGAGGGAAAATTCCGGTTCGATAGCTTAATCCTGAGCATACCGGCAGTCGGCGAATTCTTAAAAAAGGTCGAGATCAGCAGGTTTACCAAATCGCTTGCGACCTTACTGGATAACGGTGTCCCGATATTGCAGGCGTTAGAAGTCGTTTCCGAAGCGCTTAACAACGAGGTGCTGAAGAGGGAGCTGATGAGGATACGCGCTGAGATAGGCGGCGGCGCGTCATTTTCAGGCGCCATTTCATCAAGCCGGAATTTCCCCCTCTTTGTAAAAAATATGATCTCTATAGGGGAAGAGGGAGGGACACTGGAAGACGCCTTGCATAAAGTCTCCGGTTCTTATGAGCGCGATAGCGACAGGCTGGTAAAGATTATGACCTCGCTTATCGAGCCGCTGATGATATTAAGCATGGGAGTGGTTGTCGGGTTTATAGTTATCGCTATGTTACTTCCGATATTCCAGATCAACCTGATGGTAAGATAAATTTTAAGAGGAGGAACTTGTATGCGTATGAATAACAGGAGAGCAGGATTTACGTTCGTTGAGATTATGCTTGTGGTCGTGATTATCGGGATATTGGCTTCATTGGTTTTGCCGAAGTTAGGCGGCAGGTCCGAACAGGCGAGGCAGGCTGCCGCGCGCGCGGATATATCCGCCGGTATAGCGACGGCATTGGATATGTATGAACTGGATAACGGACAGTATCCGGATACGTTAGAGGGCCTCCTTACCAAACCCAGCGACGCCTTAAACTGGAACGGCCCGTACCTGAAGAAAAAACCCGTAGATCCGTGGAACCGTGAATATGTCTATAAACCTACTTCCGACAAAAAGGATTACGAACTGATGTCGTACGGAAAAGACGGCGTCGCGGGTGGAGGCGATGATATCTCAAATAAAGATGCGGCCGAGTCGAAAGAGTAAGAGGCGGGGATTTACGCTCTTAGAATTAATATTCGTCGCGGTGATCCTCATTATTATCACGGCTTTGACGGTCCCGCAATTCAGGGGAACGTTTGATTACCTGCAATTACAGAACCTCGTTTCCGACGTGGTGTCTTTTGCCAGATACGCTCAGGCGAAGGCGATAACCGGCGCGGAAATAAACAGGTTAGTGTTCGATATGGAGAAAAAGAGTTTGGGAATCGATACTTATGCCGGTGTCGAGACCGGCGATGAAGGCGCCAAAGAGATATGGGAGAGGATAAAATACAGGGCGATCCCGGACTTTATTTCTATCGAATTACAGGACAGCCGGAACGCCGTTAAATTTTATCCCGACGGAACAGCCGATAAAGTCACGATGAAAGTAAATATTTCTTCCGGAAAGAGTTTTACGATTTCGATAGATCCCCTGACAGGTTATGCTAAAGCCGAAGAATCTCCGCAGCAATAAAGGTTACCTTTTACTTGAGGCTGTGGCCAGTATAGCGGTAATCGCCATAGGCCTTGCCGTAATTTTGCGTTCCTTCACATCCTCCTTGCGCGCCTCCAAGATCTCGCAGGAATATTTTATAGCGACCTCACTCTTAAACGATAATATATGCGATCTGGAAGGGAAGATAAAAATAAAAAAAGGACAGGAGGAATTAGTCGAATTATACGTAAAGGAAAAAGAGGGCCCGGAAGACAGGTATAGTCTGGATATTAACCCGGCAGAAATAGATGGCGTTGATTCTCTGGCAAAGGTTAACGCCGTGATTTCATGGGATAACGGAAACAGGAAAGAGAAGATCGAAGCCGGGACTTTCCTAAGATACAAAAAAGGCGCGCCCTGATGAAGATAGGAAACAATCGCGGTTTTACGTTCCTGGAGCTTTTAATTGCCGTCGCGATATTCTCTATTTCCGCCGTAGCGATTTACTCCTCTTTTAATGTCGGCATCCGCGCATGGCGCAAGGCGGAAGACAGTTATAAAATCAGGCAGGAGGCAAGGC
>JAUYOH010000087.1 GCA_030695925.1 Candidatus Omnitrophota bacterium | reverse complement strand
GGCTTATGTTGATATGAGGTATACGCCGCCATCAGGAGTGGCTACCCCTGTTAATTTAAACGGAGTTGAGGTTACCGCTTGGATATATTGTCCAACAGGTTCGCGCGGAGATCCAAACAATCCAAACGGCATTCAAATATTCGTAAAAGATGAAACTTGGAAGAGCGAATATTCCACATGGGTAAATATATTTGAAAACGTGTGGTTTAAAGTTACTTTAATCCCAAGCACAACCGCACCGCAAAATGGATCTATGGATGCGGGTTTTGACCCAACAAAGATTATAAGCGTTGGAGTAAAAATCGGCGCTGGCACAGGCTCAACCGCAACTTATAATGGGCCGATTTATACGGATGTTTTTGCGTTCCCGCAGCCGGGCGTGCCGCTCTCGGATTATATATATAATTTTAACGACACGGGCGCATTAAGCGGAATTCCGCGTTGGAATGTCGACCCGGGTTGGGGAGCGCAGGCATGGAGCAGTGTTTATCTATCTAATAATGCGTTGACAGCGGATGCGACGTTTAATATCGCGACCGACCCGCAAAGAAAAGGTTACGTCAATATCTTCTACGCGCCACCGATTTATCTTACCAACAAAGATAGTCATACCATTAGAGCCGAAATTAAATTTGACCCGCAACCGGGTCCGTTTGATTTTGCGGGGACCCTATGGGTTTATGATAAACAGAACGAAAGATGGTACCAGAACGATTATAAATCTATCGGCGGTGGTATTGGCTGGAACGTATTGACCTTTAATCTCAATGACAATACTGCCTACGACCCGGATTTACCTCTTGGTCAGACGATGCCTTTAGGTCAGATTGTTAGAGTAGGAATTCAACTATATGCTAATGTCAATTATACAGGGAAAGTCTACTTTGATAACATCACAATTGGTGGAAAAGAAATCACCGCAAATTATCCGCAAAATAATGTTGGCATTGTTGGGAGAAGCACCACGTACTTTATGTTAAGCGGCCAACAGTTTTATTTCGCAGGTGCAAATGCTGAATATCTATTTGAAAAGTCCGTTCCTATTGAACAAACAGTTTTAGATTCAGCTAAAAATATGAATTTAAGCGTTGTCCGCACCTGGGCATTTGGAGAAGGAGAAGATGCTTCCTTCCAACCTCAGCGCGGCAAATTTAATCAGAGCGCCTTCGGACACTTAGATAGGCTCATCGCCTATGCCGGCAAAAAAGGGATAAGGCTTGTCCTTCCTTTAGTGGATAATTGGGGCCATTACGGTGGGATGTATCAATATATGGACTGGGCGTTAGCCGAACATCCTGAAAGCGTCCCAAACTACGACGACAAAGGAAACTTCATCGACAAGGTAAACAAAAACGATGCCTACCACGACCAGTTCTACGTCAACCCCTGGTGCAAGCAATGGTATAAAGACTACGTGACATCTCTTTTAAACCGTACTAACTCCATAACAGGCGTCAGATACAAGGATGACCCCAATATCTTCTCCTGGGAGGTATTCAATGAACCGAGATGCAAATCAGACGTCTCGGGAAAGAGGATTCACGATTGGATAGTTGAGATGAGCGCCTTCGTAAAGAGCATTGATTCCGGCCATTTAGTCGGTAGCGGAGAAGAGGGTAGCTATATTACGACCAAAGCTCAGGCTGATGTTATAACTTGGCAGACCTATCCGGACAATTATTGGGAATACGGTTGCAACTGGACGGTCCCTAATGGACAAGGTGGATACACCAACTGGGGTTCAAATGGCGCCGATTTCTTAAGCGACCATAAATCTACTGATACAACTGTCTATTGGCAAGCATATATTGGGGCACAAGGCGAAGCTCCAGTTCAATCAGAGGTAAGGGCAGGTGTGCCCAATATCGATTATTGTTCCTTCAGGACATACATCGACCAGAGAGAATTCAACTTGCATCGCCTCACTCCTAATGACCAATCTTTAAAATGGATCGAGCAGCATAAGAATGACGCGTCAAACGTCATTGGTAAACCTGTGATTATGGAGGAATTCGGAATCCACACGGTTGGTTACATCTACTGGGGTGGATTTGGCGAGACGAAATTCCACAGATATCCGGCATATACCGAATCCGACAGAAGAAATATCTACGCCAAATACTATGATTATATTTACAACAATAATATTGGTGGCTCGTTCTTCTGGAACTTAGGTTACGACGGGATGAGAGAGGATTTATTCGATGGCTGCGAGAACCTGCAGCACAACGCATACTCAACCTGGGCGATAGACCCCAATTCCGATGCAACAGCAATTGCTTTATCTACAGTTAACGTTACTCAAGGTACAAAATCGTTCAAATGCGACTACACCTATAACCCAACGAGAGGTAAGGCATGGTACGACCTGCCTAATTTGAGTGAGAAATGGGAAATAACTGTTCAGAATCCACCCTCATCTGGTGCAATTAACAGGGCGAAGTTTATGTTCGACGTTTACAACGCTGGTAATGTCCAATATGTAGCTGTGGCTGTTCTCACAGGGCCGAGCTGGACCTGGCACGAATCAACGATGCAAGCGGTTAATTCAGGTTGGAATACTATTGTGGTTGACTTGGCATCTGAGACTTGGAAATCTGCAGCTTCTGGTTGGAATTACACGGGCGAAATCGATATGTTAGACGACGTAAGAAAAATTACTTTGGGTTTATTTGGCTATTCCGGCACAGGTTCGGTCTATATAGACAATGTCCGTATCCTTGAGGATGATGGTTTTGTCATTTATCCGCAGGACAGGGTGACTAGTATAATCTCGACCCACGCCCAGATGATGTCAGCGAAGCCAGCTGAACAACGCTGGATGAAACATCTTCCTGTCCCGTGGTATAAAGAAGAAAATTCTAATTATAGCGGTGCTGCAACCCTACAAATGATGTTGGATCATATCGGCGATTGGTTCTCTCAGACGACGCTATACAATTACGGAAGGGCGCGCAATAGCCCGCCTAATGCCAGCAGTTTACAGATCGACCCTCAAGGCATGAGAGAAACCTTGATGAACTATAAGCCGACTCCGTATTATTTTAGCATTCTGTCGCGCTCTTTAGTTAACGATTCATTAAGAGACATTTGTTATTGGATAGACTATGATGTGCCGGGCGCTAATCCTCCAAATACCTCGGCTGCGGTGCCAACTTATGCAGCATATGACAACTGGATGGTCGTGCGCGGCGCAAGTGCAAGCGCAGACCCGTCATCCGGCTCGACAACTTATACCGTCTACGGCTTCTGGTTGAATGACCCGGCGGTTAGTGGATTAGGCGAAGATTCTTATAAGACGGCCTCCGAATTTACTGCGACGTATTTTAAACCAATAATCTCATCTGATTCGTGGAATGGATTATATGTGACGGTGGCTGAACCTCCGCCAGTCGCTTCGACAGCGATGGTTACGATTGCTCCTGCCAAAGTAAATGAAGAGACAGCGGAGTTGTTGCAAAAATTGCAGAACAACAAGAGCCTCGCTGAGATAAATTGGGAAGCGATAATTGACTCGTCTTTGTTATTCGACCAGGGATTCTTAACCGCTTTTAAGGATACATTCCCGAGACAGGCCACAAAGGTCAAGAATTTAACCGTTAATGGCAAAGATTATTATCTGATTCCGTTTAACAGGATAATTGATACGACGACATTAAAGGAAGCGACTTACGTTGTGATGATAATAGATGCTGTTGACGGCCATTTTAAAGAGGCCGCTTGGTCAGAGAAACCAGAAAAGCCGATGGATTTCTTGCCCGTAAGCAAAGATGCTGCCATTCAAAAAGTAAGACAAGCATCTGGCTTAACGACAGCTACTGCTTCAGCTTTATTGGTCTGGAAACCGGATAACAAATCCTCCTCACCCTATAAGCCGGTTTGGCAAGTTACGATAAATAGTCAAATCTGGTACGTAAATCAGGATGGCATGCTCTTTGCTCCGCCTGCACCCACGTATTATATTAAGGGTTACGTGAAAAATAGCGCAGGTAAGGGCATAAGCGGTGTAAAGGTTACATTATCCGGCGCAGCTTCGAAGACCTACACAACCGGGACAAACGGATATTATCAATTTACAGGCCTTCTCTCTGGAAATTGTCGGGTTACACCAACGAAAACTGGCCTGACGTTTACACCGGTTTATCGAGATTATAAACCGCTTAACGCCAATAAGGTTAACCAGAACTTTACGGGTAAATAGGTAGTTTCTTTTAAGACGGGTAAAGGGAGCCGAGCCTAAAAAACTCGGCTCTTTTCGTTTAAAAATGGAGTGGCAAAAATAATTTTAAAAAGAGAAAAAGGAACCGCTTTAATAATTTCAGTCGGCATATTAGCGTTGATGGCACTTATTGCTACTTCCTTCGCTGTTAATATGCAATTAGAACATAAAATCGCAGCTAATTTTCGAGACAGTCTTAAGGCTCGATATCTAGCAGAGAGCGGGATAAATAGAGCGATTGCGGAATTGGCTTACGGAACAGAGGGAGCGATAAATACCACCGTCGATACAGAGGGTGAGAAATGGTATGCAAGCGAGCCGTATAGGGATGATACATTATTAGATAGCAAGGGTAGTTATGCAGTTACTAAAATTCGCGACTGCGCAAGTCAGATTTATATCAATGATGCCAATCCAAATTTAAGCGCCGTTTTGGAGAACTTAGTTTCAGCACCAGGTTCGCCGTTAACGCCGGGCGACGGAAATGCGATTGTTGCCAATCGGCCTAGCGGTGGTTACACAACAAAAGAGCAGATTAAGGCTGTGCCGGAAATTACCGAAACAAAGTATAACGCCATTAAAGACTATATCAGCGTTTACGCTTTTGTAGATTCGGATGTGATTAATCTAAAGGATACTACTACTCCTTATGCCGCAAGCCCAAGAGCGCCGATTAATGTAAATACGGCATCGAAGGAAGTTCTGTTTGCAGTTTTAAAAGGAATTAGCGACGGGACAAATTCTATTTCAGAGTCGGAGGCGAATGAATTAGCGCAACATTTAATCAACGGTAGGTCCTATAGCACTTACGATGAATTATGGATTCGCCTTCTTACCGCCGAAACATTAGGATTGATAGGCACCGGTGATGCTGCGGTGGCTATGGCAAATGCAAATCCAAATACCGATTTAATGCGAGCCAATCCGAATTATACGTGGAGGTACAAGCATATTTCGAAGGAGGGTTACGATGGCGTTGGCGTCCCAAGAGCCGTTGATAAAACTATGTTAACTACGTCGACGACGGAATTCTGTTTTAGTTCGGGCGGATATTTCGAGATTGAATCCACAGGGATTATAAGGGGCAAAGCTGGCAATCGGGTTGCCGAAAGAAAGATAATGACGATCGTCAAAATTTTTGACATCTGGCGCCAGACTACACAAGCCCAATTCGCGCAGGGCGTGAAATCAGGCGTTCAAACTTACCCCGAATTCGATTACGAGTCGTCGACGATTTCTCCGGCCAATTACGACGGACAAGTTATGTTAGCAACGTTGACCGAGATTTCTCCAAGTTCAGGGCTTCATTTTCGTGTAAATTTTAATGAGGATAAGAATGGGGTAGACGATGATTTAAATGCCGATAGCAGTGGTGGCGGTTTGTCCAGCCAAACTGCTTATCCCGGCACAAACCCAAACGTCAATAGCATAGCAAATCCAAGTAATAACGGAAATTTATTTCCCGACGGTGTATTTATCAGTCAAAATGAAAATGAGGTCGATTTATCTTATGCTTGCACTAATCAGGGTATTTCAAACACAAGGGGAACCGTAGAGATATGGTTAAAGCCTAACTGGAGCGGCAACGAGGTTAGTTTTCCTAAAGATCCATGGAACTCAGGAATAATTTTCCAAACTTCCGATTACGGTAATTATTGGACCTCGACGATGAGCATAGATGTGTGGGCGAACGATAAAAAAATCGTTACTAAATTTCATCCCTCCGATGCCGCAACATATGGGCTTGGTTATTACTATTGGATAGGGAATTCTATCGCGAATTGGAAACCCGGAGAATGGCATCATATCGCTCTTACATGGGATTTTCCAGCGGTAAGCCAAAAATTATTTTTTGATGGGAATGAAGTTGCTTCTACAACCGCTCCTGTAGGTCCTAATCCATTTACTGCAATACGCCTCGGAGTTGACAGCGAGAAAAAAGAAATGGTAGATAGTACTGTTGATGAGGTAAGAGTCTTTGATAGCCTCAGAGACGTGACTTCAGATTTTGCAGCGGGAAGATATTATAGCGGCCCCGATGAAGCATCTTTTGAATCTTCTGAAAATCCCATTGGAAATGCAATGCTTGGCACCATATCCTGGACAGAACATACCAGAGATAAAGATGGTTTGGAAATTTTTCCGGGCGCTGATATACAATTCGATATTTTTGATGGTTCTATTTGGATGGGGGATTATGAGAATAGGTCAAATCCGGCAGGAATGCCGTTGAAGAGACCGACCACCGGCGCAGGCAACATCAAATATAGAGCGTATTTCAAAAATTCCGCAACAACTTTATTGGATACACCGGTCTTAGACGATGTTACCATAACATACATTAAAGCGATTGAAATTTTATATTGGAGAGAGGAAACTTAAGTGAAAAGAAGTTTTATTTTGATTTTAATTAATTTTTTTATATTAATAGTGTATACTCAGGTATATGCAGATGTGGTACTTCTTAAAAACGGACGCCAAATTGAAGGGGAGATCATAGAAGAAACCGATAATGCAGTAAGGTTAAAGATCAAAATAGGAGAGGTAACTCTTCAACAGGACCAAATATTATCTATAGAGAAAAAAGAATTGTCGCCCGATTTCTTTGAAGTCGAATTGCCCCCAAAACCTAAGCCAACGAAGGTAGAGCTAAAAGCTGAGGGCTATCAAACAGTAACTGCGCTAAAATTTAATTTAAATATAGAGGCAGAATTTAGAAGGTCATTCGATGGCGATACGGTACTTATTAGTGGGACAACGAATTTACCGCCAAAGTCAGTTTTGTATTTAAGTTTAAAAACTCCTTCACAGACGGTAGCTGTGCGCAAGCTGTTCGTCGAAAATTCTACCTTTTCGGATAGAATAGGACCTTTTGGCAATAAAAGGATTCCTCCTGGCAGATATATTGTGGAGGCAACTTTTTCTCCCGAGCGGCAGGAAAGCGAAGGAGCAAAAAGGATTTTAGCCGAGACAGAAGAAATAAGGACCGCAACTGATTTGTCCATCGGTTCAGTCCATGAGATAGAAGAGAGAACAAACAAACGCAAGTCAGAATTGGCTCCTCAATTTAGTGAACTTAAACGCCTTTACGATGAATTAAACATCGAATACGAAGCGCAAAAGAAGAACTTTAACGAAGGGGGGTGGAACACTTGGTCCTTAAAATGGCAGTCTCAATTAGGGGCGATAAAATCCTCAAATGAAGATTACCGCAATAAGATGTTAGCCCTCGACTTTCCGGAACAGGAGAATGCACTAAACGAGGTTATTTACGACTTAAATCTTCTTTGGAATAGATACGCTGCGGAATTATTTAAAAGGAACAATTTAACTTTTGATGTCCCTCCTTCAAATGACACGAGAAATTCTGATTCGCTGAAGAAAGCAATTCAAGATAGATTAAAGACATCGAGCGAATTCTCGATGGCATCAAATAAAAAATAGAACCGTCCCTATTTTTTTCGTAACTTCACCGTTTCCTCCCATTGACAATATTAAGATAATATGGCATACTTAATTTCCTATGAAACGTGTCGAAAAAAGAAGCATAACTATAAAAGATGTGGCAAAGCGCGCCGGTGTGGCCCATTCCACGGTCTCGCTGGTCATGAACGAGCGTGAGCATGTATCGCCCAAACTGCGAGAACGTATCTTAAAGATCGCCGCGGAGATGGGCTATCAGCCGAACATGCTTGCCCGAAGTCTCATAAGTAAAAAGTCATCGACAGTCGCCGTCGTCTTCCCCGAAAATCCGCATTTTTTTACCATAACATATTTCCTGATGCTCATAGAGGGAATCCAGAATGCCTGTAAGAAATATGATCGCGTGCTTATGTTCTTCAGCCTCGACCAGACCAAGGGCGAGTCGTATTACCAGATATCGAGGAAATGGCTGATAGACCTGATGGTCATCATAAATATCGATTACACCAGAGACATCTCAAGGGACATTCAGGACTTAAAGAACAACAATATCTGTTTTTCGGTTATCACCAAATATCGCGGAAAAGAAAAAGTAAACTCTGTCTCCGTCGATAATTTCGAGGGCGTAAGGCTGGCGCTGGAATACTTAATAAGCCAAGGGCATAGGCGGGTGGGTTATATAAGCGGTAATCCGAACTCATCCGACGGCCCCGAAAGATTAAGGGCATTCAAGACTCTTAGCAAGCAATTGAATCTTGAGCAGGACGAGGAACTTATCGTTTACGGTGATTTTACGTTTGAGAGCGGAGAGAGGGAAATGCCAAAGTTATTGGATCTTAAGAAACGTCCGACGGCTGTCTTCGCTGCCAGCGATTATATGGCGATAGGCGCTATGCGCACGATAAAGGCCAGGGGGCTGTCCATCCCGAAAGACATAGCCCTTATCGGTTTTGATAACACTCTGGAAGCCGCATACGTAGAGCCCGGCCTCACCACTATCAGACAGCCTCTTCAGGAGATGGGCGAGAGGGCGGTAGATTTAGCGATACAGTCCATGAGAGAGCCGGAAGCCGGACCTCAGACATTAGTATTAAAACCCGAGTTTATAAAAAGGCAATCGTGTTAGATCAAAAAAAATTTGATTATCTTGCAACCATTTTTATCATCCCTTTTTTATTGTCTCTCGCCGTTGATATCGGAGCGGAAACGCAGCCGCCCACTTTCGAGCTAAAACAGATAGACGGCATATACGTCCCTTTTCAAAACGGCATTCCTTATTCTTCTGCCGAGAGGCAGGAGAGGGACTATCTTGATTTAAATGGCACATGGAAGTCCCAGCGCCAGAGCGTCGATCATAAGCTTACGCTGGCAAATAGGACGCCGGAAATCATTAAACTTATCGAAGAGGAGGCTGCAGGCAGGCATAAGATTGAATATAACGATACCGGATGGAAAGATAAAACTATCCCCGGAGTCGAGAATCCCGCGCCTGACAGATATCAGGATGGGGTATGGTACAGGCGCCGTTTTTCAGTGCCTGTCGGGGCCGAGGGCAAATATATAAGATTGGTATTTGAGGCCGCCAACTATTTCACGGATGTCTGGATAAACGGTAAATGGATCGGCTGCCATGAGGGCGGATATACGCCGTTTGCCTTTGATATCAGCGGCTACGTTGACTACGGCAAGGATAACGTGATCGCAGTAAGGGTGGATAATATTCCGTGGCTTCCCGATGGGGACAGATCGCCCGAGGCCCTTAAGACAAACGACCACAATATAGTGCCGTACAGGACCTGTGACTGGTGGAATTACGGCGGGATAACGCGGGATGTCTACGCGGAGGTCTCTCCGGCGGTATCAGTCGTCAGGGCGGACATAAGGAGCAAGGTCCTTGATTACGTAAATGCCGAACTTGACGTAAATGTCATCGTATATAATCACAGCCAGAGCGAGATTGCTACAACCGTGGCTTTAAGCGTTTTTCCCGCGAATATCCGCGATAATAATATCACAGAGCCGGTGATAAAGAAGATAGCCAATTTAAGAAAACCGTTTCCTCTCGAAGGGGAAACCTCCAAAGAAATAACCCTAAAACCCAAAGAAGCAAAGCCGTTAAAATTTACCTTCAAGTTGAATAATTTTAAGTACTGGTCTCCGGAAGAGCCCGTCCTTTATGTCCTCGGCGTTAAGTTAGGCGACGGGAAGGTCGTCTCGGATGAATTTTATACCCAATTCGGGATAAGGGAAGTCCGTGTCGATAACGCGAACGCGAAATTGCTTATAAATGGTAAGGAAGTTTTTCTGCGCGGCATCGCCAGGCACGAGGTCTTTTATGGCGAATCTGGGGTGGATGAATACGGGCCGCCGCGCACATCGGCCGATTTTAGATTGATAAAGGAGATGAACGCGAATTTTATCCGGACGGCCCATTACCCGAACCAGCATGAGACGTATCTTCTGGCCGACAGGTTCGGATTTTTGGTCTGGGAAGAGATCCCGGCCTATTGGTTCGAGGGGCCCGAGTTCGATATACAGACCAAGTCGCGCGGCATCGCGAAACAGATGTGGCTTGAGATGATATACCGCGATTATAACAGGCCGTCGGTAATCATATGGGGCACCTGCAACGAGTGTTCGTGGCAGAAGGAGAGGGCCGATTATATAAGGCAACTCAGGGAAGAGGCCTATAAAGTAGACGGGACACGACCGGTCGCCCAATCCGCGGTATTCTCGGACCCGACCGACGCAACACAGAAGGAATGCGACCTGCTCGGATTTACGACATATTACGGCGTTTTTTACGGCAGTTCCTATTCTTCCGATACGAAACAGGCGCTGGAAAAGGCGCATACCGCTTTTCCCGACAAGCCGATTGTCTCTACCGAATATGGGATATGGGCGCCCTACGGTGATTCTTCGCAGGAAGGCATTCAGGTTGAATTGGCAAGGGAGACCTTCAGCGTATTTAAGCAGGCGCCTTATGTCTGCGGCGCCACATGGTGGGCGGCGTTTGACTGGCATACGATGATCAACGAACCTCAGACGATGGGTGCGGTGACGATGGACAGAAAGTCGGTAAAACCTGTTTATGCGCAGTTGCAGCGGCAATACGCGGCGCTACTCGGAGATTTGGATGTCGCACTTTTAGAACCGGGAGAAGGAGAGGCCTTAGACGGAAAGATAAAGATAACGGCTCAAACAAAGGGAAAAGATAAGATCGAAACGATTGATCTTCTGATTGACGGGCAAAGCCGCGGCCACTTGTCTTCCGGAAAAGGCGGATTGTATTCAGCGCAGCTTAACACGGCAGAGATCCTTGACGGAAAACATACGATCTCAGTACGCGTGAAGAGCAGAAAAGGATTCTATGTCTCTGATTTCACCAGAGTAAATATTGACAACATAGACGAACCGCCGGTCCTGACAGTCTCCCTCAAAGACAACGACGCCGTTATGGATAAAGTAATATTGACCGTGACAGCGACAGATGACAGGGGGCAACTCAACGTCACTTATTCGGTGGACGACGCAGAGCCCCAGCCTATGAGGTATCTCGGCGACGGTGTCTTTCAGGCGATATGGGATGTCTCCGGTTTGGAAGACGGTTCAATACATGAGGTGGCCTTTAAAGCGACGGATCCGGCTAATCAGACAACAGAGAAGAAAATTACCGTCGTAGTGGACAATAAGCCGGGCAGATACATAGAACTGCCGTATAACCACGACTGGATATCATGGAATAAAAATTATAGTAACGGCACTGGCTGGGATTTTCCCGCGGAAGAGCTCCCCGCCTCAAGTTCGGCGTTTATCTATAACGGCGACGGCAGGATAAAGTTTAAGTTCGGCGATAAGCTCGATGGCGCCTTAAATAACCTTGAGAGCGGAAAGCAGGGGCTGGATTTCGCGCCGGGATACTATACGAAAATCCATATTTTAGCGACGATGCATAACGGCGGCGGAAAAGCGTCTTTCATCCTGCATTACGCCGACGGGACCGACGAGAAGAAGAAAGTCAGTTTCTCCGACTGGTGGGGAGCAAATCCCGTCTACGGAGAAAAGGCGGTTATAGCGACGACCCATCATCACGAGGCAAGCGGGGATAGAGAACCGGGAAGCGGTATTTATCTGCAGACGATAGAACCCGACAAAGACAAGATACTTTCTTCTATAACGCTTCCTTCCGAGAGAAGATTGCATATATTCGCCATGACATTGGAAGGCGAGATATTAAAGGGAGGTGAGTAACATGGCAAAAGGGATATTTGTTCTCGTGGCCGCACTGGTTATTTCGTCCGTTTCTTTTGGTGAAGAACCGGAGCAGGTCGTCAAGGGCCTTTCCGTCGTCGAGGCAGGGAAGATGCCCGTTGTAGGCCACGCTATTGCGGTCGATAAGAATATAAAAGATTGGGTCGGTGAAGCGCCTGCCGAAGAAAATGCCGCTGCGGTAAATAACGGCGAATATATCTGGAAGGACGCCACGGGCGATGACACCGGAAACGGCAAATACACCTATCCTTTAAATAAGACGCTCAAGAAAGGCGCGGACTTAAAAGAATTCAGGGTGACTTACGATAAGGATAATCTGTATCTTTTGCTTAAGACAGACCGCCCGAGCGACTGGTGGACCGGCTACAGGATGATAGGCATACATAAAGAAGGGGCAACTGACGGCATGACGCTTTTGGCCCAGGGCGATAAGGATGAATATAATTTTGATTCCGGCACTTTCGCTAATCTTAAGGTCTCGCCTGACTTGGCCTGCCAGTATGTAGTCGTTATCTCCTCTACGTATAAAGGCAGGATCTGGGACTCAAAAGGAAAACTCATCGCACGCAAAGAAGACCAGCCTGACGATACGTCTGGATTTGCGATACTGGACAGTAACTGGAACGCTGTCGAGGTAGCGATCCCGTGGAGCCTGATAGGGGGAGAACCCTCGGGCCAGACATGGAAATTTATAGTGGCGGTCGGGCAGCAGGATAACGATATTGTACGCGCAGTAGAAGAACAGGCCAGCGAATGGCACGGCGGCGGAGGCGCGGCGAACGGCGCGAATCCGAGTATCTATGATTTAGCCGGAGCCGACAAGGCAACGCAGGAGAAAGAGCTCGGCAGTTACGATGCGGAGGCGGACAACGGAGATCCAAATGGATTCGCCACGATAGACAAGTCGTATTTGACCGTGAATTTCGGTCTGATGAAATAATAACATCGGGTCTTTTAAGAAAGGACGGATATATGAAAAAAAGTGCCCTTGTTCTTTTTTGCGTCGCTATCGCGATGTTTTTACCTTTTAGAGAATTATATTCGGAGGAGGCGACCGCTTCTTTTGCCGGCCATACGATCAGGGTCGATGGGTCTATCGGCGACTGGATCGGCACGGCGCCCTCTAAACCCAACACCGCGGTTGTCGACAAGGGTGAATATATCTGGAAGGACGAGACAGGCGACGACAAGGGAAACGGTAAATATACCTATCCGACTAACAAGATTTTCGCTAAGGGGGCCGATTTGCTGGAATTCCGCGTCACATGGGATAGCCAGAACGTCTATTTTTTAATAAAGAGGGCGCGACCCGGCGACTGGTGGGTCCCATACTGTCTGATAGGTATAGACGAGGATGGCGCGCGGGGCATGAAAAAAGGCGCCCAAATTTTGGCGCAGGGCGATATAAATTCTCTTGAGGCGGACATCGGCGCTTTCGGTGAGTTAAAAGTTATGCCCGCTCTGGCTTGCGAATATGCGATAGGTATCTCCGGCACGTATAAAGGAAGGATTTGGGATTCCGACGGTAAATTAATCGCAAAGACCTTAGGAGGGCAGAATGATACCAAGGGGTTTTTAGTTAAGGACTCTAGTTGGTCGGCGGTTGAGGTGGCGATACCGCAAAGCATAATTGGAAATCCGGCCGGCAAGACATGGAGATTTATTGTCGCCACTGGCTTGGAAGAGGACGGCCGGTTAAGGGAAATTTACAAGGAAGCGACCGAATGGCACGGCGGCGGCGGCGAGGCAACGACCGCCGAGGACGGAGTCGACCCTGACTTTTATGACTTAGCCGGTTCCGATAAAGCAACGCAGGAATCCGAGCTGGGGAGCTATAATGCCTCCTCGCCGGCAGGGGATACTAACGGTTTTTCCGTGATAAAGAAATCTTATCTGCCCGTGACTTTCTCGGCAATGAAGCTAGCGTCTCTCAACTAATTTTTACAGAAAAAAGTCAATTTTTTACTCTTGACAAGCAACACTTTATAGAGTATTATTCTATTGTAAATTCGACACGTTTCGAAAAATAAAGGAGGAGAAGAAGATGCGTAAGGGCAACGTAGTAAAGTTTTTTGTTGTTGGTTTGATCTTTTCGGCTTTATCCATCCTAAGCGCCGTAGCAGTAGCAGAGGAAGCCGAACAAGCTTCGACAGTTAAAGCAGTTTCTCTGCAAAATTTTGAACCCAAAAACGGCACGGAAGATGAGTATTTCATCGATATTTGGAAATCCGAGTCAGATTTCGCTACCGATATCGTACATTCTGGCAGTAGATCGTTGATGACCGAGACAGGTGACGAGTGGGGCGGAGCAATCGGGATACAGCCCGTATCCAAAGATGGCTACGCTGATCTCTCGAAAGCAAAGAAGGTTTCCATTTGGGTCTATGATACCATAGGAAATAACACTATTCAGTTGCGCCTAAAAGACGTTGAGGGTAACGGCGGCAGCGGTAATGATAATAATTTTCTATGGTCTACAAAATCAACTAAAAAGGATGCCTGGACGCAGATAAAATGGAGCTTGAATAAATATCCCAAAGTCGAAGATTTGGATTTGACCAAGATCAGCGTACTGGAGATATATTTGCCTAAGGCCGGGGTTTATTATTTAGACGATTTAGAGTTAGTAGAATAGATCATGGATCTTAAATTAAAACTGCGGCTCATCGCGCTTGTTATTTTGATCGGCATATTCGCAGTGTTATATGCGGATGACGTTCCTCAGGAAGAAACCATCCCGGAGGCTGTCCCCAAAAGTTTCCTAAAGACCTCAAGAAGGAATATAGTTGACGGAAAAGGAAACGCTATAATTTTAAGAGGGGTGAACTTAGGAGGATGGTTAGTCCCGGAAGGATATATTCTGAAATTCGAAGGCAAATACGACCGTCCCCGAACGATCGACGGATTGATAGTCGATTTAATCGGAGAGGAAAAAGCCAAAGAATTCTGGTCAGCGTATAGAAAAAAATACATAGCAGAAAAGGATATCGAAACGATAGCCTCCCTCGGCTTCAACCACGTCAGGGTCCCTTTTCACTATAATCTATTTATATCCGAGGATGATCCGGGTGCCTGGAAAGAAGATGGCTTTGAAATACTCGATGATCTAATTAATTGGTGCAGCGAATACGGCCTTTATGTTATTTTAGATATGCATTGCGCCCCTGGCGGCCAGACCGGCGCTAACATAGATGATAGCATCGATGACCAGCCGGACCTTTGGACAAGCGATTTAAACAAGCAGAAGACCGTCGATGTTTGGCGAAAGATCGCTGAACGCTACAAAGATAACACAACCGTAATCGGTTACGACTTGCTTAATGAGCCGATAGCGTCTAAATTCCCGAAATATGACAACGAAAAGGACCTCATACCTTTATATAAGGCGATAGTTTCCGCCATCCGAGAAGTTGACAGTAACCATATTATATTTTTGGAAGGATCCAATTGGGGAAATAATTTTAAGAAGTTTCCGGAGCCGTTTGATTCTAATGTAGTTTACAGTTTTCATAAGTATTGGGATAAAACGGATAAAAACAGCATTAAGGATTATCTGCGCTTAGCCGAAAAACATAATGTGCCGTTATGGTGCGGCGAGACAGGCGAGAATAATAATCAATGGTATTACGCCTGCATGCAGCTATTTGAGGATTATAATATCGGCTGGAGTTTTTGGGCTTGGAAAAAGGTCGAATCTGAAAGCGGGATATATTCTATTAAGAAGCCGGCTGGTTATGACGCCATTATACATTATACCAAAAGCGGGTCTAAAAAGCCTGCCGTCAAACAACCCCAAGAGACCTTAGACGAGTTTATCGATAATCTCAGCATAGAAAATTGCCGCTATAACCCCAAGGTTGTTCAAGGGCTATTAAAGACGATACCCATGACGGTTGAAACGGAGGATTTCGGGTATTTAGGAGAGGGCGTTTCTTATCATGATGCCGGTAAAACAAACGAAGGCAAAAGCTACAGGCGCTCAGAAGGGGTGGATGTCGAGATCAGCAGTTATAATGTGGGCTGGACAGAGTCCGGCGAGTGGCTGAAGTACGATATATATAGTCCTGCCGATAAAAAATACAATATAGAATTCAGGGTCGCTAGCGCCGTAGATGAAAGTCAGTTTAGATTAGAGATCGATGATAAAGACGTAACCGGGCCAATGACAGTTGAAAATACCGGAGGCTGGTCTGAATGGAAGATTATCACCAGGGAAGGTATTGAAATCTCAAAGGGCCGTCATAAGGTCAGGTTGTATGTAATTAAGGGTGGATTTAATATCGATTGGTTTAGATTTAAATAACCTGCCAGAAGAAATACCTCATGGAAAAAGCCCGCCGTTGATTTAATAATCATTGAAGTAGCGTTAATTTGCCAGTACAATGACAATTGTTATGCTTAAAATCGGGAAATTAAAATTAACGTCCAATCTTATCCTCGCCCCGATGGCTGGAATAAGCGACCTGCCCTTTCGCATGCTCAATAGGAAGTTCGGATGCGAACTCGCCTTTACCGAGATGATCAACGCGCGTTCCCTAAGCAGCAATAATAAAAAGGCGCTATTTATGCTTACGACCAAGCGCGGTGACAGGCCGTTGGGGACTCAACTGGTCGGAAGCGAAGTCGAATATATCCACAAGGCCGTCGAGAAATTACATAAATATAAATTCGATGTCGTTGATTTCAACGCGGCCTGTCCCGAGAGAAAAGTGATCCGCAAAGGAGAAGGCGCCTTCCTTCTTAAAGACCCCAAGAAATTAAAACGTCTTCTTAAAATACTCGTCGAGAATTCCGCCGCGCCGGTTACCGTGAAGATACGCACTGGATGGGACAAAAGTTCCGTTAAAGCAAGAGAGATCGCGCTCTACGCCGAAGACGCCGGTATAGACGGTTTATTTATCCACGGAAGGACAAGAAGCCAAGGACATTCGGGAGATGTGGATTATAAATCCATTAAAGAGGTAAAAGATTCTTTGAAGATCCCAGTTTTCGGAAGCGGGGATATATTTTCCGCGCAACTTGCCAAAAAGATGCTCGATGAAACGGGTTGCGACGGTGTTGCGGTAGCGCGGGGTGCTCTTGGGAATCCCTGGATATTTGACGAGATAAAGACTTTTTTGGAAGATGGTAGAATTCCGGAGAGGCCCGGTATAGACAAAATAACCAAGACGATGACAGAGCATCTCAATTCCTGTATCGCCTACCATGGCGCCAAAGACGGAGTCCTCATATTCCGCAAATTCTTTGCCTGGTACACAAAAGGGTTCGATAATGTTAGAGTTTTAAGAGTAAAGGCCTTTGCCGCCAAGACAAAGACCGAGATGCTTGGCGTAATCAAAGAACTTCGTAATTTATAATTGACTAATCTATGATTTAATATTAAAATCTATCCTATAATCAGCTACTGGGGAGTGGCAAGATGGACTTAATAAGATGAGAAAAAAGCGAATTGCGATATTGACAGGTGGAGGCGATTGTCCGGGACTTAATGCCGTAATCCGCGCTGTCGCGAAAAAAGCGATAGGGGAGGGGTACGAGGTAATCGGCATAGAGGACGGATACGAGGGTCTTGTCAAGAATAAGGTAAGGAAACTCACTAATCCCGATGTCTCGGGAATCCTCACCATCGGCGGCACGATACTGGGGACTTCCAATATCGCGAATCCTTACCGTTATGCGGTCCAGTCGAAAAAATGTAAACTCATATTCAAAGACCTTCACAAGACAGCCGTCAGGAATTTTAAGAGACTCAAGGCCGAGGCGCTCGTCTCTATCGGCGGCGACGGCACCCTCTCGTCCGCTTACAGGCTTAATGAAGACGGCATACCGATAGTCGGTGTCCCCAAGACGATAGATAACGACATCCTCGGCACAGAGATAACCTTTGGCTTCGACACTGCCGTTACTATCGCCACCGAAGGGATAGACAGGATACATACGACCGCCCAATCGCACCATCGCGTAATGATAGTCGAGGTCATGGGCCGTAACGCCGGCTGGATCGCCTTGCACTCGGGTGTCGCGGGCGGGGGCGATATCATACTTATTCCCGAGATACCTTTCGATATTAAACTCATCGTAAAGAAGATAAAGGAGAGGAACGGCAAGGGTAAGAGGTTCAGCATAGTCGTCGTCGCGGAAGGAGCCAAACCGAAGGGCGGAGATGTAGTCGTCCAGAGGATAGTAAAGCAGAGCACAGAGGCCGTCCGGTTAGGGGGCATCGGTTTTGTCATAGGTGACCAGATAGAAAAGCTTACATGCATCGAGACGCGTACCGTAGTAATGGGCCATCTGCAGAGGGGAGGTTCGCCTACGCCTTTTGACAGGGTGCTCGCCACGCAACTGGGAACCAAGGCGATGGATTTCATAAAGGAAGGCGCTTTCGGACATATGGTCGGCGTAAGGAATAATGAGTTCGTCAAGGTCTCATTGCGCGAAGTCGCCAGAGGCAAGCGTCTCGTGCCGCAGAACCACCCGTTGGTCGAGTCGGCGCGTTCGGTCGGGACGTGTTTCGGAGATTAAAATTTAAATAAGGAGGAATAAGATGTCGCTCAGGATCAACGTTGAGAAAAAGCCGGGAGATGTCTATACGTTCACCATTTCCGGATCCATCGATTCGGATACCTATAAGAGCCTCGAGGATAAGATAAGTCCGGTATTGAACTCCTCGACCAAAGTCATCATATTCGATATGGATGGTGTGGAGTACATAAGCAGTATGGGCTTAAATACTATCTTCAGGACGCAACGCGGCATAGAGAAATTAGGCGGGACGTTTGTCATGACGAATATACAGCCGCAAGTCAGGAAGGTGCTTGAGATCGTAAAGGCCCTGCCCAGCGTTAAGATCTTCGAGACGATGGAAGAGGCGGACGAGTACCTTTTTAAGATCCAAAGAGACGAGATAGAAAAACGAAATAAGCCTAACTGAATTTATTTCCTTCCCGATTGGAAGTTATCCGGATTGGACCTCAGGTCAGAGCGCTTCTTTAGTTCGAAGAACCAAGACATCGAGTTGAAGTACTTCTTTTGGGCCAGAAGTTGTTCCCTGAATTTATCCTTTTCTTCCTTATATTTATTCTCGTCTATCGGTATCAACGCGGTCTGCCGCGCTATCGCGTAGCCGTCGTGGGTCTTTACCGGTTCGCCGAAGACCTCTCCCTCTTTGAGAGAGAAGACCGCTTTCGCGAATTCCGGTGTGACACCGAGTCCCTGAATATAACTATTGCGGGTAAAAGCGTCTGTATCTTTTACGGTAAGCGACAAGTTCTTTGTGATATCTTCGAATTTTTCTTTCTTCTCCAACCGTGCTTTTATCGCAGAGAGCGCCTCGGTGGCCTTGGCCTTGGCGATCTCTTCGGCCTTCTCGGCCCTTAGGAATTTTTCCGCTTTTTCCTTCACTTGCGCGAATTCTGCCTGGCGGGCGGGCTTCTTTTCCTTGACCTTTAATATGTATACGCCGGTCTTCGTCTCAATAAGGCCGCTTATATCGCCCGTTTGCAAAGAAAGCGCGGAATTGGCGAACTGAAGGTCCCAGCCTATATCCGGGATCTTGGTCTCCCTGTCGAAGAAACCGGTCTCTTTGACCGGTAGGGAGAATTTTTTCGCCACACCTTCCAGTTCCTTCTCTCCGGCTAACTCATAAGAGATATCTTTCATCTCTTTCCGTATCTTATTTTTCTCCTCGTCGGTATTTACCGGGAAACCCTTTCCGATATACTGTACATTTACCTGTTCAGGGAGATTGAAAGCGGTTTTATTCTTCTCAAAATACGATTTTATCTCGTCCTCTGTGCAGGCTGCCTGCGCCAGGTAATCCTGCGCCTTAAAGAGGATATAATCCGCTTTCGCTTTCTCGTTTACGAATTTATATTCTTTCAGGACATCCTCATCGGTGAGGGCGACTTTCTGGTTTTCTTTTTCGATCAGTTTCTGGATAGTAAGGTCACCGCGGACCTGCTCCTCGAATTCCACAGGCGTAAGGCCGAGGCTGTATCTTAATATCTGCTCATATAGGCTGTTACTGAACTTGCCGTCCTTGTCGTGAAAGATGCCGATACCCTTTATAAAATCCACTATTTCCTTGTCACTGACCTTTATCTTCTGCTTTTTTGCCTCGGCAAGCAATATCAGGCGGTTCCACGCGTCATCCTCCAGATTCAAATCTTTCTGGACGTCGCGTATCTTGTCCCCGTAAGTCAATATCGCCTTGGTCCTCGCCGCGATGTAGGCTTTTTGGTACTCGTTGGTCAAGACCTTTTTGCCGAATATACTGCCGGCGTAAGGATTTCGCTGCGTAGTAGTTATGGCATCGAAGGCCAGCCACGCGATAAAGGCCACTATCAGGATATATAGAAATATCCTTGAGTTTTCCCGCATTTGTTTTAGCATATCAGTCTCCTTAGAAAAGTTAAGATATTATAACCGAGGAGGCCTCTTTTTTCAAGCTCTTTTGTTTTAACCAAAAGCGGACATCTTGACTATTTAATTACACAATCATAATTTTTACTTGACAAATTAGTAATGATAATGTAAACTTTTTCTACGGGTTAGATATTTTCATCCTTTCGGAAAATATTGGGGTGGGAAGATTATGGATCGATCCTCGACATCCATACAAAAATTTGAAGTTATGGAATTTTATGCCTAGCGATGTTTCGCTAGGCATTTTTATTTTTGATGGCAAACAAAAATAGGATAAGGAGGGGGCAATGGAAAAACATTTAAGACGTTTAGGATTTGTGTTCTGCTTGGGCCTTTTATTTTTGTCATTTTTTGCCCACGGGAGCAATAATGTTTTCGCTGCAGATTTAAGCCTCGACGATTTTGATGGAAACAAAATCGTTGCCAAGTGGTGGATGTCTGACCCGACTGCTCCTTATGTATACACCATCGATTTTGCAAACACAGAACAAGTCCATCAAGGCACAAAGTCTATGAAGGTAATCTTCAACAAAGCCAACGACTCCAATGCCTATAGCCTTTTTGCCGCTAAAGGATATTTCGATCTGAAGGATTTCGATTATCTGTCATTTTGGGTCTATAACAATGGCTCCGGTTTGAATTTTAATATTAGATTTGAAGACGCAGCTGGCGGTGCAATGGAGTTGAATTGGGCCGGTATGGATTTTCCTGCGACGGTAACGACCGCAGCCGACTGGGAAAATTTAACCATAGATTTAAGTCGCCTTACATATTCTACCGATTTAGATTGGTCGGCTGTCACCCAAATAATCTTTATGGTCGCTCCCGGAAATACGACTGCCTCAGGTACCTTCTGGATGGACGATTTAAAATTAAGCCGCGCTCCGAATTCAGCGCCTTTAGATGCCTTCGAAGCCGATAATTTCTCGTGGTATGGAGGCGGGGTTTTCGGCAATAACCTCTCAATAGTTTCAAGCGAATTTCACAACGACGGCACAAACTTAGGCAATCATTCGATGAGAGTCACTTGGGGCACTAAAGCAAACGGCACTTGGGATAGTTTCGATTATTTACCAGACGAAGTAACCGCACATGATTTAAACCGCATAGGCAATTATCCTAATTTTACTTTAAACGGCAATTATCTATTTGAGGCTTGGGTCAAAAGCACAACCGATAATAATTTTCAAATCCTTTTAAAATTTATGACCGGCCCGTCTGCTGGAGAAGACATCGGTTATCAGACTTATACCGGTGCAGGCGGCTGGCAGAAATTAGTCTGGAATTATTCAGGCAAAGCTTCTGCTTCAGATGTCTATCAAGTCAAATTTATGGCCTATCCCGGTGCGGCGGATGACGGCGGCACATTATATATGGATGATGTAAATTTAACCGGAGGTACAGCCCCTGCTACACCTAACCCCCCAGGTGGTTTTACATCCGATGCTGCCGACCCTGACCTTGACGGCAACTACACTATCTCGTGGAACGCAGTTTCAGGCGCAACTAATTATCAACTTCAAGAAGCCAATAATGAAAATTTCACGAATGCGACCAATTTCTATCCGACGGGAACTTCGCAAGGGATTACGAAAAACCCCAATACCCAAAAAGGAAAATATCAGTATCGGGTTAGGACGAATTTAAGCGGAAATTATGGAAGTTATACCGCGCCGATAATAATCACGGTAGGGACGTCACCCGAGACGCCGACCTTGACCGTTCCTTCAACAGATAACAACGGCAATTATTTAGTCGAATGGACAGATGTCAGTTCTTCAGGTGCGACTGTCTATGAACTTCTCGAATCTACCTCGGCTGATTTTAGCACCGCTTTAAAGACCATGTGGCCGACGCTTCCTCAAGAGAGGATGTTTAATTATACCAATGGCACCTATTATTATAAGGTGAGGGCTTGGACCGCCGTGCCGGAGCAAGGGGGACTCTCAAGCAATTGGAGCAACGTTGCAAGTTGCGCAGTGACTATGATGGCAACGCGGCCTAATACCCCTGCGTTAAATCAGCCAACCGATGCCGATTCCGACGGCATATTTAAATTAATCTGGTCAGATGAAACCGCATCAGGCGCAACCCGCTACGAAACGTGGGAATCTCCAAATTCTGATTTCTCAGCGCCAATCTCCTTCTTCTGGCCGGTGTCCAATTACGTTTGGATTGATAAAGCAGCAAACGGCACCTACTATTATAAGGTAAGGTCCTGGACAGCTCTTCCTGAGAACGACGGAATCTATAGCGATTGGAGCGTAGTAAAATCTATAGCGATAAACCTCGCTACCGTCAGTATGACCTACGATGACTTAAAGACCGCAGCCTATAATCTGGCACAATCAGCTTTTCTTCCGCCAATGGCACAACCGATAAAATTAGATACATTTGAACAGAATAGTCTGACAGGCAGCCCTTCCGGTCTACGTTGGACGGATTTAGACGGCGGTACAGTGTATCAATATATAGTATCTTCTAATCCCGCGGTTAAAAACTACTCGATGAAGATAACCTATACTAAGACTGCGCTATATCAATATCTGGTTGGCAATATCGATAATTCAAACTATTCAGACTTTACTCGCCATAGCCGCATTACTTTTTCAACTTATGGTCAAGTGCCTATTCTGGTTGAATTGGAAGATAATTTAGGAAGAAGAAAACAGGTGGGCACTCAAACGCCTGGAACGCCAAATTCTAAGGGTTGGTCAGGGGTCGGGCTTGATTATGATTCCCTGCGCGGTTTAAGCGACTTCGATTTGACCAATGTCAAAAAGATTCTATTCTGTATTGCGCCTGGAAATGCAACTGCTTCGGGCGTAATCTATTTTGACATGATATTCCAAGATACGCCTGTGCCTCAACTCGATTGGCCCGCAGATAGCGTTCCTCAAAATACAGGTTTGGTTTATCAAGAGGCCAATAAGATTACAGGGTCGCAAGTCATAGACGATGGCGTTTGGTGGGCAGTTTTAAGGCCGCGCGCAGCGAGGGTCTACGAAATAATCGACGAGGTTTACGTATATAAGGGTAGTTTAGGCGCATATGTTAGAAAAGGCTATGACTTCAACGATTTCAACTACGCAGATCCAAGTATCATCCCCGCGATTGACTTCAATGCCCCGGATATGCAGGCAACTTGGAAATGGAAATATCTTGTTCAATTCCAACTCGGTCATAAGTATACTTTAAATGGCAACGACCTATTCCCTGAAGTATATATGATAGTCGGAAGCGCTTATCAGAAGCTGTATGGCTATCCGCCAATTATGGGTGGGGCGAGCTTCAGGCCATTGCTCCATTCCTTCGATTCAACCTTAGGCGAGGAATCTTTCCCGAGGTTAAATAAGGTTTATATCAAGAAAATAGATGCCAACAAAGTAAATCTTCTCTGTTTAGTAGACTCGGAGTCCGTTACCGCTGCTATGAGTATCGACATTATCCCTGGACAGGAGGCGGCGATGGACGTTACGTCTACTGCTTATACAAGAAGGGCGATAGACGTCGCCGATGATGTCGGAGTCGCTGGCTTTAGCAGTATGTATTTCTTAGGTGAAGAATCCTCTGATGGATTGGAAGCACACGATAGCGACGATTTAATCGTGAGTTATGTAGATGGTTTCTCAACCGAATACAGAATACCTCAGCATTATGCGCCGGAAGGCGTTGAGGAAATTTATGAGACCTATTTCGACCCCAGGACAGGCATAAATATCAATCGCTACGCTTTGGAGAATCAGGATCAATGGGCAGGACATTATATGCCTTGGATTGAAGCTAATTACGACAGGCGTTCCTCTTATTCGGTTGATATAACATCGAGTTCCACACCTTTTAAGGTGCGCTTATGGCAGCATTCCACCTTTAACGAATACGATGACAATGTCGTCGCTTCCTTTGTTCCAGTAAACAACTTACCGAAATCTACTTCTGTTGCCGGTGGCTTAACGACAGATTACACTATGAAGTCTTTCTTCCCGACAATTGTGCTGGAAGATGTTGATAATAATGATTTATCTCCTCGAGATACAACATTAACTTGGACAGACCCCAATGGGACTATCTATTCCATAAGTTCATCCACTGCTCAGGCTCACTCCGGCATCTATTCCAAATCGATAAACTATGCGAAGACATCGGCAGAACAAGCCTTCTATGCCCGGATAGACCCCTTAAATCAGATTAGAAAAGGAGACTTTAGCGAAAGCAATACATTAGTCTTGTGGACCTATGGAAACATAGGAGAGCTTAAAGTAGATTTTGAGGATGTAAATGGTGTTAGGAAAACAATCGGCACCGTTTTGGTTGATTCCGCTTTAAATTGGAAGAAATTAGAGATAAATTACAATTTCTTAAGAAATGAAACCTTCAATTTGTCCAATGTATCCAAGATTTGGTTCTGTCCAAATCCAACGATACCAAATGCGAGCGGATACTTCTATATCGATGATATTTCAATCACAACAATAGATACCTTCCCCGGCACTCCTTTCCTCTACGAACTAGGTGTAGTGAATGCCTCTGGTAAATATGAGATTAAGTGGCCTAAATGTGGAGGTGCTGGGATCGATTTAGAAATTCCTATTGGAGGCAGTACACAAGGCCTTTATGAAATTCAGGAAGCTGCCGATCCTAACTTTACCAATCCGACTTCTTATTGGCCAACAGCTTCGCCTTTATCTGTAACTAAGACCACAAATGGAACCTATTACTATCGAGGAAGGTCATGGACAGCAGCGCCTGAAGATAATGGGCTTTCTAGTCCCTGGTCCAATGTAGTGGATATGTTGGTTGATATGTCATATCCTACCTTCGAAGACTTCGATGGCATAAGCAGGGTTGATCTATGGTGGGATGTCGATGGCACAACAGTTTATCAGCGATCAGTAGATTCTACTATATATCACGATGGTGCGAAATCGATGAAGGTAAACTATAATAAAAATGGATTGCCTTGGTCTTATTTTGCCGCAAAGCCTGTCCAAAACGGCTACTCTAATAACTTCAGTGGCGCTAGTTACTTTACTTTTTGGGTATACGGCAATGTTAGTTTGTTAGTTAAAGTCGAGGATAACCAAGGCGGTTTCTGGGAACAAAATGTTTCAACGCAAACCCCGTCTACGACGGATTGGGAACAGATGACAGTTAATCTTTGGCAAGCAACAGGTGTAAATTTAGGCAATATCAAAAATGTTATATTCTTCGTTGCCCCGGGCGATGCTTATGCAACAGGCACCCTTAATATCGATGAGATTAAATTAACCTTGACCAATGATGGGACGCCGCCAACAGCGGTTGCTTCTTCTTCTGAAAATGCTAGCCTGACTCCTGATAAGGCGATAGATTCAAATATGACAACACGTTGGTCATCCAACTTTACGGACAACGAATGGATTTATATTGACCTCGGCGTGAATCGTAATTTCGACACTGTAGAATTATCTTGGGAAACGGGCTACGCAGCGAGTTATGAAATTCAAATTTCAAACGACGCTACAAATTGGACAACAGTTTATTCAACTACTACAGGCGACGGGGGAGTCGATACCGTTTATGTAGGCAATCAAATTGCTCGATATGTAAAGATGAAAGGAAATTTAAGGGCAACTCAATGGGGATATTCCCTATGGGAATTTAAGATAATGAAAGCCTACGCGTCATCTATTGAGGGCACTGGTTATGAGCCAAATAAAGCCGTAGATGGAAATACTTCAACACGTTGGTCCTCTGCTTTTACCGATAACGAATGGATATATTTAGATTATATGTGGGCAAGGCAATTCAACACCGTTACTTTAAATTGGGAAGCCTCATATGCCTCGGCATATGAAATTCAAATTTCAAGCGATTCTATAAATTGGACAACAGTTTATTCAACTACTACAGGCGATGGAGGAATAGATACCATTAATGTCGGCGCTCAGACAGCTCGGTACATCAAGATGAAAGGCGTAACTCGCGCAACCCAATGGGGTTATTCGTTATGGGAGTTTAAGAATTAAAGGTTAAAACCTCGCTTGTTATCGTCTGAAACTTAAGGAGGAAGGGATGAAAATATTTCCTAAAAGGAAGGATTTTCTGTTATTAACGCTTGTTCTTTTGTTGTCATTTATATCTTCCTCAGTCTTTGCTAACTGTAAAAGCTGTAACAACATCCGACCAATAGATACAACTCAAGTAGATGCTCAAAACAACTCCGATGGCGACCCTGTAAACTTGCGCACCGGAAATCAATTTTTAGGCTATACAGACTTCTCAATTCCCGCAAGGGGCCTTCCATTAGAATTATCTCGGACATATTCGTCTCGAATACCTTTCTCATTAAGGGGTTGGTTCTGGGAGTCAGGCCAGTGGCAAGTCGAGCAGGGGGTCTACGATGGTCAAGGTGGGAGGATTATAACCAACACGACTTGGAACGACTTCACCCTTACTCTATTTATGAAGACAATCTCCTCAGACCAAACCCATCCCTGGGAGGCAGCTTATGTCGACTTTCGCTATCAAGACCTTAATAATTACTATTACTTCCTGATAGATTTAAATGGCCAGATAGAGCTTACCAAATATAAAGATGGAGTGCAGTCCTTCTTAGTCCAAAAGCCCTCAGCCTACTCCGCCTTTAACAACAACAAGATTGAAATCCAGGCCCAGGGCTCTCAAATCTATATCTACGTAAACGATAACTTAGAAATCTCCTACAACGACCCGAACCCTTTATATTCAGGCAAAGTCGCCTTGGATACAACCCAATACAACCACTCGCAATTCTCCAACGTCTCAGTTTCTGGTTCAAACTCCTCATTAGTCGACGACTTCTCAGGTGATAACTGGACTCCTGTATCAGGCATCTGGAGAGTAGAGGACCTAAAATATTCAGGCCAAAATGGGATGACAGCTACTAATCTAAACTGGACTGACACAATAATTGAAGCAGACATATTCACCAAATCAAGAGGAGCAAATCCCTGGGATGTAGCTTACGTTAAATTTAGATATGCAGACCCTCAGAACCATTATTACTTCTTAATCCATACAAACGGCATATTGGAGCTTAGCAAACAGAAAAATGGCATGTGGTCACAACTTACTACTAAGGCCTCTACATATAATCCCTTGAATTGGAATCACATCAAAATTGAGAACACAGGCGCTAATATTAAGGTATATATCGGCCAAACCTTAGAGATAGACTACACAGATTTAGACCCTCTAATCCAAGGAAAAGTATCCTTAGACGCACAGGCCTCTCATGCCTATTATAAAAATGTAACTATAACTGGCACCTCAAGCTGGAAAGATACCTTCGACTCTGACTCAGGCGAATGGGAACCCCAGTCAGGCACATGGGCACTCGAATTAGGCGAATATTCAGGCGAATCAGGCCTTTCATTATTAAAAGGCATATTAACAGATTTTGTCTTTACGACGGATTTTAAGACGGTAACTCCTGGCCAAAACCCCTGGGATGTTGCATTTTTAAATTTCCGCTACACCGATAATCAAAACAACTATTATTTTCTAATTAAGACAGATGGAACATTGGAACTTACAAGATGGAAAAACGGTATTTGGTCGCAACTTGTTACCAAACCCTCTACCTATAATCCCTTAATTTTTAACAACGTCAAAATAGAAGCCCAAGGCTCTAGTATAAAAATTTACGTAAACTCTACCTTAGAGATCAACTACACTGATTTAGACCCATTGACTCAAGGAAGAATTGGTTTAGCTCCCTATTATTGCCACGCCCACTTTGACAACGTAACAGTAACAAAGTCCTCATCCATAACAAATGGCTTTAAGTCCAATACAGACTGGTCTGAAATATCAGGCACCTGGAAGATAGAAAATAAAGAATATTCAGGGACACAAGGTCTATCCTTATCTCAAATCTCATCTTGGGATGACTTCACATTTGATGTGGATATGAAGACGATAACGGCCGGTCCTAATCCCTGGGACGTTGCTTTCTTAACCTTCCGTTACACAAATAGCCAAAACCACTACTATTTCTTAATTAAAACAGATGGGACATTGGAACTCAGCAAATGGAAAAATGGCATACAGTATTGGCTTGTCGGGAAACCCTCCGTATATTCTCCGCTTAACTGGAACCACGTAAAAGTCGATACACAAGCTGGGAATATTAAGATCTATGTCAATTCCATTCTTGAAATAGATTACACAGATTTGGACCCATTACTGCAAGGAAAAATAGGTTTAGCCCCATATTATTGCCACGCCCATTTTGACAACGTAAACGTCCAGGACAAAAACCAGACCCAAGGCGATACTTCAGGCGAATGGGTTGGGGTATTCGGCAGGAACTGGCAGTCCAATATAGAGATAAGATTGGTAGAGGACTCAACGATAGGTGATGTCGCGGTATATAAAGAAGAAGGCATAAAAGAGGTCCACACCAAAAATGCAGACAATACTTATACACCGCCGAAAGGAATATACGAGACCTTAACGAAATCCCCCTCCGGCTTTACCTTAAAAGAAAAATTCGGCAAGACTCATACCTTCAACCTTCAGGGAAAACTCACATCAATTACTGATAGAAATTCAAACTCCATAACTATAACTTATAATGCGCAAGGAAAACCCATTACAATAACAGATGCCTCAGGAAGGGCTATTAGTTTAGCATACAACGCTCAAGGCTTCGTCTCGCAGGCAACTGACCCTGCAGGAAGAATTATATCTTACGCCTATGACTTAGCAGGCCATCTTATATCCGTTACAGACCCAAGAGGAAACGCAACAACTTACACCTACGACTTAACCACCCACAATATGACCTCTGTTACAGATAAAAACGCCCATACCTTAACATACGGCTACTACTATAACGACCAGGTAAAATCCCAGACAGATGCCCTGGGCAATACAACAGTCTACACCTATGATTTTGACCATACCTATGTTACAAATGCAAGGAACGATACCTATGTTTACACCTTTGATACAAATAATAACCTAATCTCTGTTCAGGACCCGTACCTTTACGTAGAATCCTATGCCTATGACACAAACAGAAACAGAACTTCCAAAACAGATAAAAACGGAAACTCAACCTCTTATACCTATGATTCAAAAGGAAATGTTTTAACCCAAACCGACGCCCAAGGAAATATAACCACCTACACCTATGAGCCAAACTATAATCAGGTTACCTCTCTTACCGATGCGAAAGGCAGAATAACAACGTATGAATACGACGCAAATGGAAATTTAATCAAGATAACAGACCCGCAGCTTAACATCACAACCTTTACTTACGACCAATACGGTCAACTTTTAACAAAAACAGATGCCTTGAATAACGCCACCACATATGCCTACGACACCTATGGCAATCTGACTTCTATAACAGACCCATTAGGCAATGTAACAATTTATACCTATAACCTGATCGGAAGACGCCTGACGGTAACAGACGCAAGGAATAACACAACCGCCTTTACCTATGACGCAAACGGCAACGTAACCCAAGTTACCGATGCCTTGAATAACACAACAACCTTTACCTACGATAAAGAGAATAACCTCCTAACCACAACCGATGCACAAGGAAGCATCACAACCAACCAATATGACTCAATGGATAACCTAATTAAAGTAACAGATGCGCAAAATAATATAACCCAATACACCTATGACTTAGTTGATTATATGCTTTTGGGTACCCGCTTAAAGACCTCTGTTATAGACACCAAATTAAACACAACCATTTACACCTATGATAAATTGGGCCGCCTAATTCAGACCAAAGACGCGCTCTTACAAATAACCTCATATACCTATGATAATGTTGGTAATCTCTTAAGCATCACCGACGCAAAAGGAAACGTAACCACATACACCTATGATACCCTAAATCGCCTAATCAAAACCACCTTCCCGGATACATCCTTTGAAACTTACTCCTACGACCAGGTAGGCAGTATGACCCAGAAGGTGATGAGAAAAGGCGATGCGATAAACTTTACCTACGACTCCCTAAATCGCCTGATAAAGAAGACATATCCCGACTTAAGTAATGTAACTTATACCTATGACTCCCTATCTCGATTAATGACTGTCATTGCGAGCCCATCGGGCGAAGCAATCTCTCATACCTACGACGCCTTAGGAAGATTAATTTCTGTTACATATCCAAATACAATGGTTGTTTCTTACCAATACGACCAAGTAGGAAACAGAACCAAATTAACTTATCCGGATACCTCATATCTAACCTACACCTATGACGCCTTAAACCGCTTAACCCAAATAAAAGACCAGGCCTTGGCCACTATATCAACCTTTACCTATGATAACTTATCTCGCAGAACCAACTTAACCTTGGCAAATGGAGTAACCACATCTTATTCTTATGACTCTCTTTCAAGGTTACTTTCTTTAATCAACCAAAAGCCGCCGACGACAATATCTTCTTTTGGTTATACCTACGACCAGATAGGTAATAGGCTTTCAATGACAACTCAACAAGGAAACTATAATTACACCTATGACAATATATATCAACTGGCTCAAGTTCAAAAACCGGACCTTACAACCAAAACATATAACTTTGACCTTGTCGGCAACAGAACGACAGTAATAAATGGCGGAACAGAGACATATGCTTCTAACATACTCAACCAATATACCTCAATCAACACCCTAAATCTCACCTATGATCTAAACGGCAACCTAACTCAAAAAACTCAAGGAATTCAATCAACTCAATATACCTATGACTATGAAAACCGCCTAAAGACCGTCATTGCGAGCCCATCGGGCGAAGCAATCTATTTTAAATACGATGCCTTCGGAAGAAGAATATCCAAAGAAGTAAATGGAGTTATTCAAGCAAAGTATCTCTACGACCAGGACAACATAATCCTAGACCTAGACCAGAACAATCAAATCACAGCAAAATACATCTATGGCCCTGCAATAGATGAACCCCTTGTAATGATTAAGGGCTCTGGTGTATACTATTATTCAGTTGATGGGTTAGGCTCTACAGTAAACTTAACAGATAACACAGGAACAGTCGCTGAATCCTACACCTACGATGAATACGGTAATGTTTCCGCTCCTTCTCAGGTAGGAAATAGATACCTCTATACAGGCAGGGAATACGACCCCGAAGTAAACCTCTACTACTATAGAGCCAGATACTATGACCCAAGCATAGGCAGGTTCCTTCAGACCGATCCGATAGGATACAGAGGTGGAATTAACCTCTATGGCTACGTAGGCAACAAACCCATAAACTACATAGATACGTTGGGTCTAAGGGCAAAAGAAATTAGTGATAAATTAATCGAGTT
>JAUYOH010000082.1 GCA_030695925.1 Candidatus Omnitrophota bacterium | reverse complement strand
CCTCCTTTCCCTTCCTCACCCAAATTTTTACTTTGCCTTTTTATACCAATCAGCTAATACGCCTTCGACTAATTTTCCTTTTACCGTAAACCCCAAGGGGCTATTCGTCTCCTGCGGGAAGGCGTTCCACCAATATATCCCTCTAAACCAACTCTTCTTTGTAAGGACCGTCATAGCCGCGTCCAGACACTCGGCCTGCTCCTTCTGGTCTTCGATGTCGGAAGGAGCTTCCCAAGGTTTGCGGTTTGTGCCGTCGGCGCTGGTATATCCGACCTCCGTAAATATCACCGGTTTATTTATATTCTTCTTCTTTAAGAAATTTTCGATCTCTCCCGCCCGCTTCTCCCAGCCGGCGATCAATTCGTCCCTTGACGGGTCGTTCTTCGAGGTCAGGGGAAAATACGCATCGATCCCCATAAAATCTAGTTCGTTCCAGAAAGGCACTTCCGTATATTCGTCCCAGTTCGCGGCGTAAACGAGCGGACCTTTGTACGCTTTTCTTACCTCTTTGATTATCTTTCTCCAATTCTGTTCCCATAGTAAGGGCGTGCCGCCCAGCTCGGTCCCTATGCAGAACATCTCCACGTTGTACTTTGCCGCGAACTTCGCGTATTTTAGGATAAATTCCTCGTAGTTCTTAAACCACTCTTCGCTGCCCGGAATATTTCCGCGAAAATCACCTGCCTGCACATCCAGGTGCGGTTTTAACATCACCTTCATACCTAATAAATGCGCCTTGTTTATTGCGTGACTTAGCGCTTCGTCGGTAGGCGTCCTTCCGCCCTGCGGGTCCTCAGGATACATCTTATCCGATTCAAGGGTATCCTGATACCATGTTACGCTTAAAGAGACGTGGGTTATATTCAAGCCCTTTAAATATTCTAACATCGCGTCCGATGCTTTCGCGGCAAGGTCGCTTTCGCTGTAGGAAGAATAGGAGATCCCCTTATGGAATTCTTTCACTGAAATGATACCCGCTGAGGCAAGAGGCTCTTCCATGACTAATTTTATGACCTCTTTGGGTTTCCTGTCCGGAAAGACCTCCTGTATCGGCTTATCGTCAGGATTTAGTCCCTTCGGCCCGTAGATCTCAAATTCCCAGATCGAAAACCCCCAGTCGGGATGAGATCTTTTTAATCCTATGAGTTTTATATAGCGGGCCGTGGTTGGCTGCAAATCTAGTGTCTCTATTCCTCCGCGCCGGTCTTTCATCAATATAGCGGATTTCCACTGTAGCGTGTCATCTGAAGTCAGGATCTCATACTCGCGGGCATAGGCGCGTTCCCAATAAATCACGATCCTCGTCAGTGTCTTTGGTTTCCCCAAGTCAAAATATATCCATTCGTTGTCTTTGCCTAAAGACGGCGACCAGCGCGTTTCAAAATCGCCGTCGGCGGCAGCCATCGCGTCCTTCGGCGGCGCCCACTCGGACTCGTCGAAAGACGAAGCGACAGCGGCAACCGGCCTTAAATAGACAGGGTCGTCTTTTGTCTCTTGCGCGAAGGCGCTAAAATCCACAAAAATGAGGAACAGCGCCGCGATAGCCGTAAAAATATTAAACGCCCTATTTACTTTACCGTCTTTATGTGCCATTTATTTCCTTTCCGAAACGCCAATAAGTCGCAGGGGGTTTCCGCTTTCAACCTGTCCTTCCCTAAAGATACTTCCGGCGTTACAGAATTTTTGTACATCTCGTTTACGCCTTTTATAAAAACCGCTTGCAACTTTGAATCCTTTACTTTGATTACGGCGGCGGATTTCTGCGGAAGGGCTATCTTTACCACCTTTCCCGAATAACTAAATTCCCTCATCCCTGAGCGGCCGGATAGATTAAATATAAAGAAGAATTGGGTATCCTTCTTAGGGTTCTCATATACCCAGACTTGAGTGGTCGGGTCCTTGACCTTCAGTTTTCCGTTCGTATTGACGAGGGCGTTTAAGACGCCGTCTATCTGCGAAAGGCAAATGGCGCCTTCCTTCAATATATCGCATCTCCTGAAATTTTCGTCCTGCGACGGCACGGTCCCGATAAAGACAAGCCTGCCGCCCGAGGCTATATATTTCGAAAGCTTATCCTGCGTTGCTCTGTCCATGAAGAAACCGCCGTGTAAGACTATACTCTTATAACGTAAAAGTTCTTTCACGGACGCGGATTCGATATTTACGATCTGGAAATCCCTGTTCTTGGAACGCAATATCCTCTGAAACCTGTCCAATCCCTCGTATCCGCATTTCACCGATTCAACCCCTAATTTTTTCCAGTCATCCTGCGGTATATCCCATGCCGCCAGGTAAGCATAAGGCGGATATAATCCCCAGGCAATAGTGAAATCGGGTTTGGCGCTCAAAAAATCCGCGCTGTTATCCTTGAAGAAATGCGCTATAAGGCTTAAGACCTCGTATTTTTTGGTAAGCGAGCCGTCTTCTCTTATCGGGGAGGAATCCGGATAAGGCCTCTCATACATGTTATCAAGCAGGTCGTCCCACGAAGCGGTGTTGACGGCGGTATAGACGTTAAATCCTGTCGCCCCGTTGGCGATAGCAAGAAAGGTCTCAAATACGCAGACAACAGGATACTGGAAACGGCTGTCATAAAGTTTGGAAAAACCCCAGTTTTCCTCCCAGTTAATACCCCTCTTTCTCTTCGACAAGAGGCTGTAACGCTCAAAAGAAGATCTGTCTTCGGAGACCGGCTTAAGCCAATTTGTAAACCCGTAATTTATATTGGGCCACCTCTCCGGGATTATCCTCGTCAACCAGTGGTCCAGCCCCCTGTCTTCCGCCGGCGGATTTATATTGACCACCAGCGGCACTTTGGTCTTGATGGGCGAAGAATATTCGGTATATATCAATCTCATAAATTCCGCCTGCCACTCTGCCCATTTAAGATAATCTTTCAATTCCGACTTATCGTTTACGCCCAGAAAGTCCCGAGGGGCTTGCGCCTTCCTGTCTCTGGCGAACCTCCGGTAGAGTGCCAGGCCTGATGGGGAATAGTCATAGCCGGTGACCGGCGCCGGGGCGTTTGAATAAAGGCCTTCGTTGCAGACCTGGACCGCTATGACATTTCCTTTGGGGTAGATATTTTCTTTTAAGATATTTTTATACACTAGGTCATACCATTCCTTGACCATCCCCTTGAACTTATTGCAGAGCGGAGCGGGCAAGAGTTTACCGCCGTTATACCACTTTTGGGATTTGTCAAGCGGCTCGATCCGGGAGTCCTCCTCGGAAGAAGCCCAGTTCGGCAGGCCGCCGCAGGTCGTCTCCGCGTGGATAAAGGGCCCGGGCTTGACGACCATCCACAACCCGTTCTTCGCGCACAATTTTATGAATAACTTTACGTTGCGGTTTGGCCGCGTCTTCCCGTCAAAATCCACGACGCGCTTACTGCCTATCTTAATCATGTGGTGGCGCCAAGGCGTATAAAAAGTAACCACGTCTATACCCGCCGCCTTTATCTTTCTTACTCTGTCGTCCCAATTCTTCGGGTCATCCCGATAATAAGGATAATCGGCTGATGTCACGAAGACCGGTTTTTTATTCAGATAAAAAATCCCGTCTCTAATCTCAGCTGTCTTATTCATTTGATGAAGATTTTCCTTAATTTTTAATCCTTAGTTTGCCCCACTGAGTCGCGTCATCTTCCTTCTGGCCGGACCAGATGATATGCTTCCACTCTCCTGTATCTGTATCTTTATCAGATATGGAAAAATTTACTCCTGCGATTCCGCCCGCTTTCATCTCCAAACCGTTCAAGACGGAGATTGGCATCGAGGCTTCGATCTTGTATCCGCTGTTCTTTGAGTCCTCCGATATTTTAGAGGCAACCCTGACCGCGTCGGCGACGGGTTTGGTATTTATATTCCTGTACACGTACACCGCCGGTTTTGAATCCTTGGTGAGAGGCGCGAAATCTATCTGATAACAATTCGGATTAAACGGCATATTATTGAAGAAATCCGCGGCGCCCTTCGTATCTATCCAGAACTCCACGTTGTCGTCGCGCCAGATATCCACACCCCTTTGCTTGCCTATCACCGCGTTATCCCTGACGACAGCAGCCAAATACAGGGTTGTGTCATCATAAAGAAGATAGAATTTCCCGCTGCAATCGGCGGCATCTTTTATATTCCCGGCACCGACAAACCCGTAACCCCTCGTCACATAAGCGACTTCGTCTTTCTCAAATTTGCCCAACTGCCAATCGCTTAAATCACCGTCTATGGTTATCGGCCCTTTAGCCCGCTTGACGCTTATCTCTTTTTCGGCGTGGCCGATCGGTACCGGCACCGTCGAGACAAGAGACGCCTCTTTCTTGCTCGCGGACTTCTTCTGTGTCAACTTTATCTTGCAGGCAATATCCTTCTTGAAAGGCGGAAGCGTGAAATCCAATCCGTTATCGTCGGATTCGATGTCCCTCGTCTCTATTATCTGGCCTTTATAAGTATCCCAGAATTCCACCTTATAAGCACCCTCGTCCATCCAATCGAGCCTGATGACGGCATTATTTATAAATGGCGCCTCAGTCCGCTTGGGGTCATAACTCGTCCATTTTAAATCAAATGCCCAGATGAACGCCTCCTCCGAGTTTAAGAGCCCTATCGCGTATATCGGCGTATTCATGCCCTCTATCTCCGATATGATCCTCGCGATAGAGGTCTGGTAATTCTTCCCGCGCCTATCTTCTCCCTTGGCGTACTCGGATAATGCCTTCCAATGGTAATACATCTTTTTCGGGTGTATGTATTTGTCCCACCACCACGGCATAGCGTTACCCGCGCAGGCAAGCATAAACTGTGACCATAGGGCGGAATGCAGGTAGGCGCCGTCGAGGTCCTTCTCGTCAACGCCGTCAGCGGAATCCGTGCCTATCTCCGCCACAAAATATGGCTTATTGAAAGGCTTCATCAGTTTGTAAGCGCCTACCAAAGCGCCGACGATGTCATACGTATACATATGAAATTGCGTAAAATCTATCTCGGGGATCTCCCAGACTTTCTTGTTGAACCCGTATTCGTGGAACGTCCCGGCATAACTTGTGGAAATCAAATGCTTAGCCGGATCTATCTCCTTTATATACTGCGCCATCTCCTTATGCCATGCCGCGTCCTTATCTAGGTCCAAATCGTCTATGAACGTAAGTTCGTTCCATAATTCCCACGCGAAGATATTCGGGCTGTAGTTCCAACGGGCAATTATATAACGCATCCTGTTCTTAAAGTATTTCCTGGCGGCGGGATCGGTAAAAAAATCTATCGGCGTCTTACAAGGGCCTCCATTCTTTACGTTATAGGGATTATCGTCCCATTGCGGGTTGACCCTTGTGCTTAACTGGCCGTGATGGTTTATGACCAGACTAAAAAAAATCCCGTTCTCTTTCGCCAAATCGACTATTTTATCTAATTTTTCCGCCTTCTCTAAATTGTATTGCCCGAGCCCCCTATAGCCTCTCTCCTTGGTCCATTCCAACCCCACTTCCCAATTGGCCATCCATACCCTCGACCAGTTCTCGCCGGCCTTATTCATTTCCTTAAAATATTTCTTAAAACTCGGGATGCTCGCCCAGCACACGTTCTGGCCGAGCGCATAATAGAATTCCTCGTTATCAAATTCAAAATAGGCAGGGTCTTTCTCGCTTACGCGCACAAAGCCTTTTTCCGGCGAAGCCGTGCATTTAAACGTCTTTACCTGTGTCGCGTCTTCACCGGAAGGCGTCTTTAGAAAAACGCTGTATTGCCACCAGCCTTCCTGTGTAGGGCCAAACCTGATCTTCCAGACACAGGCCGTATAGTTGCCTTCTGTATCGAGTTTCGCGGAATACAGAAAACCCGGAACTATGATGGTATCCTTCGAGGGGCTGGTGAAAGTAGCCGTAAGGTCTAGCTCTTCGGGATTAAAAGGGTTCTTGTGCGGCGCCTCCAGATCCACCGTCAATTCGAATTTCTCGTATCTCGGAATCTCGGGAGAATTCTCGGAGACCGAGATGATTTTTGTTTCATGGATATCTTCGGCGTAAGCGACGCCAAAAGAGGGAAAGGATTCGGCTAATTTGTGCGTCGGTTTAAACCTTATATTATCAAAATATACGACATCCGGTTCCAAGAGGACCGCGTTATAAACGAGGATTATGACTTTTCTTACGTCGCCCCTGTCCGCAAGTTTAACGTCATACTTCCAGCCGCTGGCCTGTGATTCGAATGTCGGCTTGCTTAAATCAAAGGTTACGTCTTTGTTCCAACCCTTCTTTAAAAGGATCTGCGACGACTCGTAATAAGTCCATTTCTTTCCGGTTTCAAAAGCGACGGCGGCCGCAGCGTTCATCGAGTTCTGCACGAAAATATCTAACAATATGTTATGCTTGGAGAGATCCAGTTCTTCCTCGCGGTATATCGCTATCTTGTTCCTCGATTTATTGACGTCCTCTTTAATGTCGACGCGCAGGGAGAATTTGCCGGCGCTGGGCTTGCCCGCCGCCTTCAACGGAGAATCCGTTATAGACAGTTCTATCGGCCGGGCGTTCTGCCAATTGACAGGGGTCCAGCGCAGTTCTTTCTTCTCAAAGCTGTCCCAAGGCAGGTCTTGCTGGGCGAAAGCCACGCTCGCCAAAGACAAATATATGAATGCCGCGATTATCTTTCTCATTTGAACCTTATATTATCGATAAACACCGTCGCGTTCTTCATCTTTTTGGGATGACTGACGACTACAAAGACCTTGGTTATATCGCTCCTGTCCGCCAGAGGCTGAGTGTACTGCCAATCGCTCGCCTTGCACTTGAAGTCCTTGGCGCCCAAGTCGAAGGTTATGTCCTTGTTCCAGCCCTGGCTTAAGAGCTTCTTCTGCGATTCATAATAGTCGCCCGCCGTATCAAATCCGATTTGTACGGACATGCCTGAAGGCGCGTCGCTATATATATCCAGAACCATATTGACGTCTGAAAGGTCAAGCGTATCTTCTTTTGAAAAAACAACCCTGTTCTTCCAGTCTTCCACTTCCTCTCTCGCTACTACTTTAAGCGATTTTTTTCCTTCCGAGGCTTTCTCGGTGCTTATGGCGAGGTCTACACCGCCTACATTATCCCAGCCTACGTCCGCCCATTCGTTCTCGCCTTCAAAACTATCAAATACCTTCTCTTCTGCCCGAACTTGGGCCATATTGATCTCGAAAAACGCTACCGCTGCAAAGGCCAATAATAACGCTGACCGCCTCATCTTGCCCCCTCCTTATTTAAACCTTATATTATCTATATATATGACATCCTGGATCATCTTCGCCGGGCGATAGACGAGAACATAGATTTCTTTTACGCTGTCCCTGTCCGCAAGCGGCACCATATATTTCCAGTCAGTCGCCTTGGACTTAAAATCATTCGCGCCAAGGTCAAAGGTTATATCTTTGTTCCAGCCCTGATTGACCGGCTTCTTGTTCGACTCATAATAAGCCCACTTTTCGCCCACCCTGAAACCGGTCGCCACTTCTATGGCCGCGGCCTTCTCGCTATAGACATCCATGACTATATTTGCGTTGGAGAGGTCGAGTTCTTCCTCTCTGTAGAAAGCGACCTTGTTCTTCCAGTCAGTCGCCTCCTCCCTTACGATGATCTCCAGTGATTGACTCCCTTCCGAGGCCTTGGCGTCGCTGACAGATATATTCACCTGCCCCGTATTTTCCCAGTCGACCGGCTCCCAATAATTGTCTCCCTCAAAATTCTCCCAAACGATCTGGGCGGCATATGTTCCGTTAAGCGATGTTGCCGCGGCAAGAAACATTAAAATCAACACGGCATATTTCATCTGTCTATCTCCTTTCATTTTACCGCCTTGCAGGATTTTCTCACGACTAATTCCGTCGCTAAAATTATCTTCTCGGCGCGCTTCTCCCTGTTCTTGATCCGCTGTATGAGCCGCCTTACGCCGACTTTTCCCATCTCCTCCTTCTGGACCCTGACTGTGGTAAGGGGCGGATTTATCTGCGAACCCGTGTCTATATCATCGAAGCCGGCGATGCTTATGTCATCGGGCACATTTAAACCCTTATCGTGGATAGCGGTCATGGCGCGGATAGCCATCAGGTCGTTGCACGCGAATACCGCGGTGGGAAGTTTAGGCAGTTTGAACATCTTTTCCATGACGCCATAACCGTTCCAGAGTAAGCCCGTTTGGACGTAATCCTCACTATACTCGAGATGATTTTTTTTCAATGCCGCCTTGTATCCCTCAAATCTTTCCATAAATGAGCCGTGCTCGAGAGAAGAGCCGAGAAATCCTATCTGTTTATGTCCGAGATCCGCCAGATACTTGATCATCTCGTTTGTGCCTTTTAGGTTGTCGGTCACGACTGAATCCAAACCTGAGCCTTCGATAAAATGGTCTACGAGGACGACCGGAATATCTTTTGCCTTAAGATTAGAGATAAAACTATGGGACATCTCGCCGACTAAGAGGAGCCCGTCGACTTTCCTGTCCGCGATAAGCTTAAACGCGGAAGGGTCAAACATCAACTTCTCGTCAAGGACCTGATAGATAAGGTTATAACCGTGGGCCCCGCTCTCTTCCTCGACACCGCTGAATATATAGGAATAAAAAGTATTGGAGAAGATAGGGTCGTGCTCGCGGGAAATTACAAAACCGACATTGTCGGTCTTCAGTTTAGATGAGGCCTTGGTCCCATGTTCTTCATGGGCGACGAAGGTCCCTTTGCCCGGAATCCTATAAAGCACACTCTCATTTACTAACTCAAAGATCGCCTTCCTTACCGTGATCTGGCTTATGCCGTGTAGAGCGCAGAATTCCTTCTCCGAGGAAATCATCTCCCCCGGCTTCTTCTCCCCGCTCTTTATCTGATTCTCTATCATCTTCTTTAACTGCTTATAGAGCGGTACGGACGAGCCTTTTTCAATCGCATTCTTCATCTTTGGCGCCTCCTGTGGAACTTACATACCTTGGTATACTCGGTTATAATTATATACCATCGCAATAGATTGTCAAGAGAAGATCTTGTAATTTTGCTGTAATTATTTGCTCTGAGTCGAGCCCTTAAGATGGTAGCCCATACGGGAATCGAACTCGTGTTTAATGGCTGAGAACCATTCGTCCTAGGCCACTAGACGAATGGGCCAAAACCTATAATCTTATCTTTTCTTCCCGCCTATAAAGCGCTGACCTGCGGGCGGTATCTATAACCGCGGCTGTCCTGCGGACTTCCTCTAACCTTATTACTGGATGTGCGCGATGCATAAGGACGTCGTAAAGGT
>JAUYOH010000020.1 GCA_030695925.1 Candidatus Omnitrophota bacterium | reverse complement strand
TCTTTTCATCTCTTCGACAACTGCCATGATCTTGTCCCCTATATCTTCATAATCTTAAACAATGGAAGGAAGGAATTTCTTGGCTAATCATGCTTTTTCACTGCTTTCGCAGGATAAGGGTGATCGGGCAAGAACCCCTCTTCAACCTTATCCTTTAGGCTGCTGTTGCTGTCAAACCGATAGCCTCAGCATACTTCAGGTAAGTCTCGACTGACGCTATAACTACTCTAGCTTCAATCGCGAGTAGCTCTATACCCACTAGAGACACTCTTACCCAAGCATCAATTACGACGCCCTTATCCAGGATACGGTCAATAACCTCAACCAACGAGCTTGAACCGATCGCTTTTTCAACTGCCATGTAAATCACCCCCCTTCCTTTTACAGACTAAACCGCTTTTTTATGGGTGAGGAGCGCCCAACCTCGTAAACTTACTTCTTGAACATCTTGCTTAAAAAATCTCCTGCCTTTTCTTTTAAACCCAAACCAAAGCCTAAGGCCGCGGCTAACACGATCCCCGCGAAGGTAATATCTTTGGATTTATCAGTCAAAATCACGCCCAGACCTAATTCTTTCAGGGCAATTAACGCGCAGGCTATGATGATCGCATACCTGGCAATGTTTCCCAGTGTCTCTGATTGTGCAATCTTCATATTCCCACCCGCCAATTTAATCATCCCCGAGACGAGTATGGCTGAAAGAATTCCTAAAATTAATATGAACATCGCCGCTATCACCTGCGGTATATAAGTAAGAATTTGACCGGTCAATCCTGCTGTCCCTACCCCATAGTATTCCAGGGCAGTGATTAAGGTAACGATGATCATCAAAAAAAACGCGATTTCGGTAATCAATTCGCTTAAAGAAAGCCCGATACCGCCTTTTTTGAGGATCTCGGGTATCTTTATTTTTTTACAGCCGGTTTCAAGTTTTACAAGTTTCAAGATCCACGCGACTAAGGCCGCGACTCCCACCGCCGCCAAAGAGCCTATAACGAGAATCAATATCAATACCCCCAGTTTCGGCAAATATCCACCCACTTGAGTCAATGCGGCGCCACTCGGCTGTAACACTGCCGGTAAATTACTCATATCTCACCCTCCTTTTCCCGATTAAACGTTGTTAAGCTAACGTTTCTCCTATGTATCATTAACCCGTTCGAGCCAGTTGCTCCAACGGGATTTGTTTCTGCTATCATCCTGTCCCGAGGTGTTTCTTTGCGCGCTGTCGCTTTGGTACCGCCCGGGATAATTCGCGCCATAGCCCTTGCAGCGACTTGCTGCCTTTTTCAATATACTGCCGGGTAATCGCTTTAAATTTACTGTGGGCATATTGACCGATCTTTGTCATCGCTAAA
>JAUYOH010000048.1 GCA_030695925.1 Candidatus Omnitrophota bacterium | reverse complement strand
ACTTCGCCTACAACAGGGACTGGTAGTAGTGCTATGAACGTGAATCAGGCCACAGATCTAGCGCGAAGTTTCATAAATCCCTCCGACTACGCTTGGAATTCGCCCCTTACCTTGTCTAATCCTTTGGATAACTGGGGTATGAGCGCGGTCAATAGTTACGGTACCGGTAACGCAGGAGGAAGTGTTTCGCCGAGATCACAGGGCATGGCAAGCTTATACGCTCCAACTTATTCGCAAAGCCCCGCTCAATTCTTCGGCGACTGGATGAGCGGCATGGGACAAACCGTTACCTCTCCCTGGAAATGGGCGAACCAGGGCGCGTCGCAGCTAGCGAACTGGTGGTACGGAAACAAGTAAGGGAGACATATGGCAAATAACGTTGAACATATACCGGGATCTGGGGGCGGATATCAAGACTGGTCGCGCAACATAACCCCCATGATACAGAGTTGGGTCGATTTATCAAAGTATAAAATGCAGCGAGACGATGAAAATAGACGGCAGGCTATGATAGCCCTTCTTCAGTCAGGCGCTATGCAGCCCGAAGCTGCATCCCCTGCTACTTTCGGAGGGATGAACTTCAAGCCCCTAACTTTGGAAGAGCAGCTCTATAAGTCCGGCAAGGGCATGAACGCTACAAAAGACTATTATGATATCTTGAATACCCAACAGGATATATCGAAAAAAATCTTCGAGACCCAGGTGATGTCGGATTATCTAAAGAAAAATCCGGAAGCCGTTGCAGGCACTGTGGGCGGCATAATGTCGGTTCCAAAGACGGAAGAAAAGACGGGGAAGGGCATACTGGATTTCTTCAAGAAACGAAACGATCCCAAAAGGATGAGGGCCGTAGCGTTACTTAAAACGATGGGATACGAGCCGACAGAAGAGAATATAACGCAGATCATGTCCAATCCCACGTTCAAGTAAAAGGATATTATGGATCTGTCGAAACTGGATTTATCTACAGTTACGCTTGAACCTCCAAGGCCGAAAGAAACAAACGGTCTTGCTACGATGGATCTGTCCAAAATTGACCTTTCAAAGGTACCAGGGC
>JAUYOH010000045.1 GCA_030695925.1 Candidatus Omnitrophota bacterium | reverse complement strand
CAACTTCCTCGACCTTTATACCGACATTCACCATCGCCTCATGTTCAAGGTATTCGCGGATATGGCGCGATGTCAGAAATACGCCTCCGTCTTTACCGGCAAGGGGGCTCGTGTTATGGGAAAAATTCATAGATATCGTTGGCTCATCGATCTTTACCGCGGGCAGCGCTTTCGGATCATTAATGCATGCGAGCGTTTCACCGATCGACACGCCCTCGATGCCGGTTATCAAAATAATGTCGCCCGCCATCGCCTCGTTCACCTCCACGGGGGTCAGGCCCAGATACTTCATGATCCTGGTTACCTTGTTCGTGGTAATCGTACCGTCGCGTTTCACAAGGGCGACGGGATCCTCAACGCGTATAGCACCATGGAATATGCGCCCGATCGCGTTGCATCCAAAATACGAATTATGGTCGAGCATCGTCACCAGCATCTGAAAAGGAAGATCCGGATTCGCGATCGGCGGCAATACTCTGTGCAGAATCGTATCCAGGAGGGGCTTTATGGTGTCGCTCGGTTCATCAAGATCAAGCGTGGCGTACCCTTCCCGGCCGGAGGCATAGACTATCGGAAAATCTAGCTGCTCATCGGACGCGTTAAGCTCGCAGAAGAGATCAAACGTCATGTTGGCGACTTCATTCGGACGCGCGTTGGGGCGGTCGATCTTATTGATAACAAGGATTGGCTTAAGATGCAATTCAAGGGATTTTTTCAACACAAATTTTGTCTGGGGCATGGGCCCGTCTACGGCGTCAACAAGAAGAAGTACGCCGTCGACCATTTCAAGAATACGCTCCACCTCGCTTCCGAAATCGGCGTGCCCAGGCGTATCGACGATATTGCATTGCACGCCTTTGTAATTAAAGGAGGCATTCTTTGAAAAGATCGTGATCCCTCTCTCTTTCTCGAGAGGGTTTGAATCCATGATAGTTACTTCGCCTTCCTCGAACTTATGGGCGCCCGTATATTTGAGCAGCGTATCGACAAGCGTTGTTTTTCCGTGGTCAACGTGCGCGACTATCGCTAGATTCCGCACGTCTTTTCTTCTTTTTTGATTCGGCATTAGCTCCGGCCTTTTCTTTTTTTGCTTTTAAGCGCGTCTATCGGGTTAAATAGAGACA
>JAUYOH010000033.1 GCA_030695925.1 Candidatus Omnitrophota bacterium | reverse complement strand
CATTTCGCTTACAGCCGACGATCTTTAAGTTGCCCATATAAAACCATTACCCATATTCCGACGAGAAATTAACTTGAGGCTTTACCGCCGACCCCCCAAGAATGGGTGGGTCGGCGGAACTGGGGGGTTGAATATAGGGAGCGAGTCGTGTGTGGTGAATAAAACAGGGGAAGTTAACATAACGATGTTATGTCTAACCCAAGCCCTTGACAGACATTCCTTAAATTTTTATTAAGGTCTGTCAAGGGCGCAGTGGCGAGCGAAGGGGTGAGGCAAGGGCAAGGTCTTATAATACGGTATTATAAGACAGAGAGGCTTTAGCAAAAAAATTGGAGAAATTGAGGCTCCGATTTTTTTGCGACCCCGTAGGGGGAAAGCCGAACGGCTTGCCCGACCCTTGACATCGAAGATGTCAAGGGATGCCGAACCCCTGAGCCGCTTCCCCTGTTTTATGAACCCTGGTGGGCGAGCGACATTCCTTTTAAGGGTGGTGGGCGGGGGAAGAAACCCGCAACTTAGCGCCACAAACTCACGCATAAAAAAAGGAGCGCAGTGGAACAATGTCTTATTAGGGTGCGCCCGACTCTTGATGCCGTAGGCTTCAAGAGTCGGTGGTAGTTTTGCGACTGTAAGGAGCAAATCTACCAAGCACCCCTTGCTGCCCCGATGTTTTATCGGGGGAGTAATAAGACATTGCGGAACGAAGCGACGAAAGCCACGCATACACCACAAACCAAGTGACCGTAATGAAGGAGTGAAGTGAAAACAGTTTATCGGTGCGCATTTTCTTTTTGAGGCAAACCACAAAAAGAAAATTGCTGTCCCCGATGCAGTTTATCGGGGTCAGCAAGCACGACCCTCTTAACACAAAGTGTTAAGAGGCGATAATCTGTTGAAACGGAACGACTGAATGAAGGTCACGGTGCATTACCACTAACCTTGCGGGTTTCTGGCGGGATGGGAGAACAACCGTTGCATACAAGATGAGCTGGCGTCTGCCCGAAGGCGAAGCCAAATTGGCGAGCGCAGGCAGGCGAATACGCCGAAGGCGGATGAGCCCCGAGCACGCCAATTTGAGCGAAGCCGAAGGGCAGAGCTGCTGGAAGGGCTGGCGGCGCAGGAAGCGGAAGCCCGTAGGGCTGAAGCCCGAGCAAGCCAGACCTGGAAGCAGTTGCCCCGCAGGGGCAAGCCAGCGGGGATTGCATTGAAGGGCAGGCAACCAAGCCTGCCCGCCCGCCGACCCAGGCGGGCAAATGAGCGAGCGCCAAGCGAGCGATGGAGTGAAGCCGAGCGACAGCGAGGCTGAACGGTGCGGACACCACCAACGCAGCCCGCCCCAGCGGGCGGTGCGTTAGAATTAACTTAAGTTTTGTATGAGAGATTCGGAAGGGTTGAAATCTACGGTAATCCGTTCTGGTATGGTTATAATCTTTCCTGTTTTGGGATGGCGGACTTTTCTTGAGGATCGCTTTTCTTTAGTGAAGGAGCCAAAACCACGCAAGGATATCCTTTTTCCTTTTTTAAGGTCCCCTGCTATCTCGGCCAGAATAAATTTTATGATCTCCTGAGATTCTACCTGGGTGAGAAAAAATCTTTTAGCGATGGCCAGGGTTAATTCTCCCTGATTCATTTATTCCTCTGTTCTTTTTCAATGTAGTCGTTAATGGATTTGGATATCTTACCAAGATCAGTGGGATTCTGACGGATAATCTCATCGGCTGTTTCCTGCCAGGTTAGATTCTTTTTTCCTAAGTGTTTTTCTACGGCTGAAATTATATCCTGATCCATAACTGTGTTGCGTTTGTCCTCTTTGGCTAATCCCCCGGCTTCTTTGAGCACTGTCTCTATTGTTGAATCAAACTCACTCTTGGCTTTTTTAACCGCGCTCTCTGAGGAACGCATCTTGAAGGCATCTTTAAAGTATTCTTTAATGGTATTGAATTTGATAAACTCTGCTTTATTAGGCATGCTCCCCCCTTATGTTACCTTATGAATTATTAAGTCTTTTATAGCTTTATCTAATTTCTTTAGTTCAAATATTTTGAGTAAGTCTTCGCTCTTGCCGATCAAAGGGACCATTTCTTCTTCTAACTTTTGGCTTAGACGCTTGCCGGATACGGACTCAGCCTCTAGACCATAAAGGATTTTCTCGCCGCGCTTAGTTTCTCCTTCTAAGTATTCCTGGTTTTTGTAATCTCTTTTGTGAACTTCTTTCAGCCAGTTTTTATTTTTTATGCGCATGGATTCGATATCTTTAATAAGGTACCGAGAGAATTTTATTTCTTCTGGGGTAAGCATGTCTGGATGGATTAAATCAATTACCCTGGTGTGCGGTATGCCGTAAAATTTAAGGTTATTCATAAAAGCGTCCCGGATGATCCAACCGCTGGGATCATAGTCAACTATGCTGAATAGATAAAAAGATCGTTGTAGGTTAATTTTTGCTTCTTTTAAGGTGTCTACGAAATATTCTACGTTAAGGACAGATGGCTGGCCGCCAAGAGCAAGAATGGAAACATTGTATTTGTCGGCGATATCAGATAAAAATGCCTGATGGCCAAGTTTTTCTGAGAAAAGTATTATATTTGCATTGGCTCCCATTCTTCTGTTGGCTTGGTTATCGTCGCGAAAACCGATGTCTTTGTATTCCATGACTTCTATTTCTTTGACCATGTAGACGATGTTATCAATGAGCTGAGCGTATTGGTCTGTCTCCTTGGCCAGGGCTCCTGCCCGGGAAAGGGTTGGCTTGATATACATATACCAGAATGTTCTCAGGAGTTCTTTTAAGGGTGGCTTCTCCCCTTTTATGATTCGTTCCCTGGTTTGCCAGACAATGTTGCGCATCAGGCGAGCAACGTTGACAGGATAATCAGTAGCGCCTTCGCTAAAATTTTGTATCAGCCATTCTTCAGTCTGGTCGTGGATGAGCTGGTCATAGTGGCGGATACCGGCTTTGCGTAATCTGTCTCTCAAGGATTGTTTTTTAGGCATATTTTTAATGTACAGCAAATTGTCTTGTTTTGCAAGGATTATTTTGCTCTAACGGAAAAATATTCTATTAGAATATGAAAAATGGTCGCCTAGGAATGAAGGCTTGAGTTGC
>JAUYOH010000031.1 GCA_030695925.1 Candidatus Omnitrophota bacterium | reverse complement strand
ATAGCGTCGTTTGCCTTGAAGACATGCATACCGGAAAACTCGCCGGCTGTATTGTCAAGTATTCCCTTCTCGTTGACAGGCATAATAGTCGGCAGGCCGTATTTCTGCCCTGTCATATAATCTTCCATACCATGGCCGGGCGCGGTGTGGACACAGCCCGTGCCTTCCTCGCTAGAGACGTAATCCGCGAGGACGACCTTGCCTTCGCGGTTAAGGAAAGGATGGATATAAGCCAACCCTTCCAGATCTTCGCCTTTAAGAGTGCCTATTTTTTTGTGATCTTTAATATTTAATTTCTCTAAAACTATATTAAGAAGGTCTTGCGCTATAAAGAATGTCTCTTCGCCGGCTTTTATTTGGAGATAGGACAAATTCGGATGGACGGCGACCGCGACATTGGCAACAAGTGTCCAAGGTGTAGTCGTCCATATTATCAGGAAATTCTTATCGCCCTTGAACTTCGCGTCTTTTATTTTAAATTTCACATAGACCGAAGACGAGGAATGGTCGGCATATTCCACCTCTGCCTCGGCTAGAGCCGTCTCGCATCTTACGCACCAGTTGACCGGCTTTACCCCTTTATATACGTATCCGCCCTCCACAAGTTTCGCGAATGAGCGGACAATCCCCGCGACGTATTCGGGCTCAAGCGTAAGATAGGGATTCTCCCAATCACCGAATACGCCGAGCCGCTTGAATTGCTCCTTCTGTATCCCGACATACCTTAAGGCGTAGTCCGCCGCTTTTTTCCTGAATTCAAGTTGGCCGATCTGGCCCTTCGAGATCTTCAGTTCCTTGAATAACTGGTGTTCGACAGGCAGGCCGTGGCAGTCCCAACCCGGCACATACGGCGCGTCGAACCCGCGCATCGTCTTATATTTCACGATGATATCTTTAAGCGTCTTGTTTAACGCGTGGCCTATATGGATATCTCCGTTGGCGTAGGGCGGGCCGTCGTGTAAGATATATTTCGGCTTTCCCTTAAATTTCCCGCGGATATGGGCATAGATGTCCTTTTCCTTCCAGAAGTCCAGTATCTCCGGCTCTCTCTTGGAAAGGTCGGCCTTCATCGGAAAATCGGTCTTAGGGAGATTTAATGTATCTTTATAGTTCATATTCTTTCAACTAAAGTATAGATAAGCTTCGTCAGTTTCGGCTCTGCCTCATTTGCGATTTTTATTATCTCCTCTATATTGCAGGGCTTGAGCGCGTCGGGCAGGCCCATATCGGTGATAACACTCACGCCGAATACGCGAAGGCCCGCGTGCCTCGCCACGATCACCTCAGGCACGGTCGACATCCCGACGGCATCTGCTCCCATGGTACGGAAGAGCCTGTATTCCGCGCGTGTCTCAAGTGTGGGGCCTGTAACGCCGATATAAACGCCTTTCTGAAGTTTTATATTCTCCTCCAACGCGATCTTTTCGGCCAATTCTATCAATTCAGGGTCATAGGCGTCGCACATATCCGGAAACCTCGGACCTAACGTTTCGTCATTCGGCCCTATCAACGGATGGACTCCCATAAAATTTATATGGTCCGCTATGGCCATCAGGTCTCCCCGTTTAAAGAGAGGATTCATCCCGCCGGAGGCGTTTGAGACGATAAGTATCTTGGCGCCGAGCGCCTTTACTACCCTGACCGCATAGGTCACTTCCTCTAAGGAATAGCCCTCATAATAATGAAATCTTCCCTCAAGCGCGACTACCTTCTTATTGCCTATCTTACCGAAGACGAGTTCCCCCTTGTGCCCCACGACCGTTGAGACGGGAAAATTCGGTATGCTTGAATATTCGATCGCTTTTCTTTCCTTGATCTTCCCGGTCAGGTTGCCAAGGCCGGTGCCGAGGATTATCGCTATCTCGGGCGTTTCCCTGAATTCCTTCCTTATGAACTGCGCCGTCTCATTGATTTTCGATTTCAGGTCTTTCATTTTTGAGGCCTCCTTTAGAATCTTAATCTAGTCGCCAATCCGACCAAACTTGAAACCAGAAATAATTTCAAAAAATACAGGGCGAAGAACGCTATTATCGGAGATAAATCTACAGGCCCGAGTCTGGGCATAAATTTCCTTATGGGGGCCAGTATCGGGTCGGTCGTCTTGTATAAGAACTGGACTATCGGGTTAAAGGGGTCCGGGTTGACCCAGCTTATCAGCGCCCGGACTATAATTAGCCAGTATAAGATGGTAATAAGAGCTTCCAAGAGATGGGCGACAGAATACAGAAAGTTCCCTAAGATAAACATTTTAGCCTCTCGATAATTCTTTTGAGCGCCGCACCGCCGCGCGCACCGCCCGTGCTACTGTCTCTTTTATCTTTGCCTTCTCAAATACCGCTATCGCCCGCTCGGTCGTGCCTCCTTTTGAGGTCACGTGCTGACGCAGGAGTCCGGGTTCATGGCCGGATTCAAGCAGTAATCTCGCGCTGCCCAGTGCCGTCTTCAAGACAAGTCTTTTGGCCGTCTTTCTGTCCATCCCGAGACGGACAGCGGCCTCGATGAGCGCTTCTTTTAAATAAAAGAAATACGCCGGCCCGCTTCCCGACAATGCCGTAACCAAGTCGAAATATCTCTCGTTTAATTCCACGACCTCGCCCACGCTTGAGAATATCTCATCGGCTGTCTTTAAATCCGATCTTGAGGCGTATCTGCCTTTACAAAGCGCGGATATCCCTTCGCCGACTAACGCGGGTGTGTTGGGCATCACTCTTACAACACGGGGCTTCCCGCCCAAGGCCTTCTCGATCCTTCGGGTCGTGATTCCCGCGGCGATCGAGATATGCAATCTGTCTTTACCGTAAAACGAGGCCTCTTTTAATACCTCGTTGATATTTTGCGGCTTGACCGCGAAGATAACGCTATCGCAATGCGTAACGAGTTCCAGTATGGACTTCGATATCAGGATAGAGTATTTTTTTCTCACGTCAGCGCATTTGGCCGGGTCGTTATCAAAGCCTATCACTGATGTCCTCCCGACTGCACCCGAGGACACAAGGCCGTTTAATATCGCGCGGCCCATATTCCCCAGCCCGATGATACCTATCTTCTTACCCTTCAAATATCGCATGTCCTACCCTCACCATATTTGCGCCTTCCTCGATGGCTATCTCAAAATCCTGCGTCATTCCCATCGAGAGATACCGCATATTTACATTATCTATCTTCTTAGCGGCTATCGCCTCTGATATCTCTCTTAATCTCTTAAAATACGGCCTCGCCTCCTCGGCATCCGAAACAACAGGCGCCATAGTCATCAGCCCCATTATCTTTATATGCGGTAAAGCGGCTGCCTTCTCGACGAGGTCAAGAACTTCCTCGGTCGCCGCACCGTATTTCGTCGCTTCTTCCGAGGTCTTTACCTCTACCAATATCTCCTGCGTCTTGTCGAAGACACCCGCGCGTTTGGATATCTCCTCGGCCAACTTAAGCGAATCTACAGAATGTATGAGATCGAAGATCCGCACCGCGTCTTTTACTTTATTCGTCTGGAGGTGGCCTATAAGATGCCACTTGGCCCTCGCGCCTATCGCCTTGAATTTTATTTCCGCGTCCTGAACGCGGCTTTCACCGATATCGGCCGCGCCCGCGGCGAGCGCTTCTTCGATCTGCGGCACGCCTACCGTCTTAGTGACACAGACTAAAATTATATCGTCGGCCCGCCTGCCCGCGCGCCCTGCCGCTTCCTTGATCCTGCTACGGACAATAATCGAGTTCTCTGGGATCATTAGAAATAATCGCTGAATATATCCCGTGCCTTGGCGATCAACCTGCCTATGGGGGTGTTTTCCCACCAGCCCTTTTTACGGATCTTCCTCTTGGCGCCTTCCTGGGCCCAATATTTAATGAGGCCGAGGCATACAATCTGTCCGGGATTAGTTATCCTCATCATCTCGCCTGAAGTGTTGAAAACGTCCTTTACCAACCCCATCTTGACCGGCATGTTAAGGGCTAATTCCAGCATCTCAAGGAACCCGCCCAAATCGGCAAGTTCGCCGGCCACCACACAGCCCGCCGCGGCCTCCTTGGCAAACGCCATGCGCTTGAGCGCGTCGGTTATCTTCTGGGTCAACTCCTTTGCCTTGGGCTCTATCGTCTCGTATAACGCTATCCTGGGTATCGAGCGGTGCATTGAACCGATCTTTGATATTATCTTATCCTCCTCGGTAATAGAGGATTTGTCCAAAGTAGCTTCTCTCTTAAGCACATCCTCGGCATATTCGCGCGGCATCTTAAATTTATCGGAGATAAGTTCCGTAAGGTCTGCGCTTCCTATAGGCAGGATCTCGATCGATTTTATATGCCCGGCGTTATATACGATGATATGCGTGGACGAATAGGATACATAGATAAATATGACTCCTAAATCCTTCTCGAGTTCCTCGAGGACCGTTTGCGCCGCCGCTATCCCGGATAAGACGATATCCTGTATCTCGAAGCCAGCCGTATTTATGGCTCTCCTTAAATTATGTAAATGAGTAATAAGGCCGGTGACGATCTCCATATCTATTTCAAGCCTTGTGCCGAACATCCCGCTTGGGTCCTTAACGCCGTCCTGCCCGTCAAGGATAAAATCGCGTATTATCGAATGGATTATCTCCCTGTCGAAGGGAAGCGCTATCGTCTTTGCCGCTTCGGTCACGCGTTCGATATCGCGGCGGCTTATCTCGTTCTCCTTCTCCGCGATGGTTATGTTTCCCCTCGTATTATAACTGCGTATATTGCTTCCGTCGCAACTCGCAATCAGGGAAAAGGCCTTGGCGTGCGCCATCGATTCGGACTTCTCGATCGCGCGTGAGACGACGGAGGCGACCTCGCTTAGGTCGGATATGGCGCCGCCCTCCACCCCCCGCGATGGGACCGACGCGGTCCCCTGTATGACGATGTTGCCCTTATCGTCGATTGAGCAGATGGCGCAGGTGGCGAAGTTACCGCTTATGTTCAGGCTCGTTATATTCTTTCTCTTCTTCATTATTTCTTTTCCGGCTTGGTATTCATAACCACATCCGTAAACCTGAGGTCTATGGAGTCGAGGCGCGATTTGTCTATCTTCGGGTCTTTAAGGATCCGGGCCAGCATATCCAGTTTTCCCTCATATTCGTTATCGCCCAAGACCACGGTGATACCGTCCATCTTGAAATTGGTCTTCTCCGGATAAGAGAGGTCGACCACAGAAATTACCGAGTCCCTGAATTCTCTCCTTGCTGAGATGAGCGCCAGTATATTAAGCGCTCTGGTAAGCCTTCTGGATTTGAACGGCTTGCCGACCGCGGGGTTGAATAACTGCGACTCCATTCCTATGATAAGGGGCAGCGACTCCGTGTCCTTATCCGCCAGCACCATCCCTTCGTAATCGACCTGATATATCTTTCCCACCTTTATCTTCGCCACCGGCCGCCTGTCCCGTATCTTCGCGATGATCCTGTTTGGCAGATACTTGATTATCTCGACATCCTGATATTCGGGATGCGATTGTTTTATCCTGTTCGAGAGCATGATATGGTCGGCGGTAAATATATTCACGCTCGGCGTCAACTGGAAGAAGTCCTTCTTCGGTTCCAGTCTTCCGCCCTCGCCAACTTTTATGATCTCTACCGCGCGGCAATCGAAGTACGTCGAGTTCCGCAGAAGATCATTCAACCAGACAATCCCGGCTATTACAGCGGCCAAAAACAATAAGACGCCGAAGACAGCGACTTTGTTTTTCCTTAAAAAATCGCCGCTTCCCTTCACGAACTCAAATTGCGCCGCTCTACGTCTTCTCGCCATCCCTATCCGCCGATCTAAGCATCCTCTCGCATAACTCCGCAAACCCCATCCCGGCCGCTGACGCGGCTTTCGGAAGAAGGCTAAGCTGCGTCATGCCGGGTATGGTGTTTACTTCCAGCACGATTATCCTCTCCTCCCTGCTTAATATCATATCCACTCTCGAAAAAGACGCGCAACCGAGGCACTTATGCGCCCTTATTGCCGCGTCCTGCGCCATATCCGATTCCATCTTCGATATCGGGGCGGGCACTAAATATTCCGTCATACCGGAAGTATATTTTGCCACCTCATCGTAAAATCTGCGCTTGGGGACAAGTTGGATAACAGGCAGGGGCTTATCATCCAGAATGCCTACCGTAAGTTCTTTCCCCTCGATAAATTCTTCCAATATGACCGCGTCGCCGAAACCGAACGCCTTATCTATCGCCTCTTCCAGTTCTTTTTGCTTCTCCGCTATAGTGACTCCGACTGACGAACCCTGAGCGGAAGGCTTGACGACGATCTGTTGACTAATCCCCCTCTCCTTTATCCTCTCCCCCTTGGGGAGAGGGAAGGGTGAGGGGCTTGTCAGGACCTCATACCGCGGCACAAAGAGCCTGTTCTTCTCGAAGAGTTTCCGCGAGGCAACCTTATCCATTCCCAGCCGGCTTGCCTTTACTTTAGAGCCGGTATAGGGAATATTTAATTCCTCGAGCATCGCCTGTATCTGGCCGTCTTCGCCGAAAGTCCCGTGCAAAGCGATAAAGGCGGTATCGATACCCAGCGACTTTAATTCTTCTTTCGTGGGCATACCTAACTCGACCGGCCTGGCGTCGTACCCCTTGCTTAAAAGGGCTTCCAGTATCGCCTTTCCCGAACGGATGGAGACTTCTCTTTCCGCGGAAGGCCCGCCCATCAGGACGCCTATCCGGCCGTAATCTTTCTTCATCAAAATTCTCCGATAAGTTTAACTTCTAATTTTAACATAATTTCACTATCTTTAAAAACTTTTTTTTGAATTTCATCTATAAGACGCGACACATCGGATGCCTTCGCGTTCCCGCGGTTTATTATGAAATTCGCGTGCTTTCCCGAGACGGCGGCATCGCCTATCGCCTTCCCTTTAAAACCCGACCTTTCTATGAGCTCCCATGCGGGCGAGGTGCCGGAAGGATTAAGGAATACGCTGCCGACACTCGGAAAACCGAGGTCTTGAGTCTTCCTCTTTTTTTCGAGGTTCTTATTGACCTCGACATCGATCTTATCCTTGGTTTTATTTTCAAGCCTCAGTCTTGCCGAAAGAAGAATAAGCCCTTTGAGGTTTGAGTCGCGGTATGAGAATCTTAAATCGCCTTTAGTTAACTTTATCTTTTTGAAATCCTTAAAAGCGGTCACCTCTTCGGTGAAATCCCCTATCGCCTTTGTCGGCCAGCCCGCGTTCATCATCAGAGCGCCTCCGAGAGTGCCCGGAATTCCGGCTAAGAACTCAAGGCCGCCTAAGTCTTTTTCCGCGGCCTTTTTTATTAATTCGCGCGTCTTTATGCCGCAACCTGCTGTAAGGGTCTCAGTCTCGAAAACCAAAGCGCCGAAAACCGGCGCTTCTAAAGATATGACAATTCCGCGAAATCCTTTGTCACTCACCAACAGTTTGCTCCCCCCTCCTATAATAAAACTATCGATATCCTTTTCTTCGGCGTAGCGAAGTACGCCAAGAAGATCGTCTTCATCTGCGGGCGATATCCACGCATCCGCGGGCCCGCCGATCTTAAAGGTCGTATGGCGGGACATCGGCTCGTCCAATCTGACCGCGCCCCTTACGAAACTCAAGTCTTCTTTTTTGATCTTCGCCATTTCTTCTTCGAAAGTCCCTGTGTCAATTCTTCCGCGATAGAAGTGATATCGCCGGCGCCCATCATCAAGACCATATCGCCGCGTTTGATATCCTTCAACAGATATTCCTTTAATTCTTTCTTCGGCAGATAGACGACGTCTTTGTGGCCGTGATTTTTTACTTCCTCGTAGATGCTCCTGCCCGAGACGTTCTCCAGCTCCTCTTCGGAGGCGGCATATATATCCGTAAGTATGACTTTGTCAGCCGTATCAAAACATCTGCCGAACCTCTCCCTTAAATATTTGGTGCGGGAGAAGCGGTGCGGCTGGAACGCGACGATAAGCCGCCTCGGCTTCCAGTTCTTCGCCGCGAGTATCGTCGCCTTTATCTCGGCCGGATGGTGGGCGTAGTCATCGATGACCTTCACGCCGCTGGCCGAATATTTTACCTGAAACCTTCTTGCCGCGCCCGTGAAATCCTCTACCGCTCTTCTTATCGTCCCGAAATCGAGGCCAAGCTCGAGCGCCACGGCAAACGCCCCCATCGCGTTTGAGACATTATGTATGCCCGGGATATTTATCGCGACGCGTCCGAGTCTCTTGCCGCGGTAGACCACCCCGAATTCGGAATGAGAGTCGCTCATCTTTACGTCCTCGGGATAAATATGGTGGTCCTTCGAGATACCGAATGTAACTACTTCGTAAGGATAACCGCCGAGCGCCCGTTTTAAATTCTCACAATCGCCGCAGGCGAAAAGTTTCCCGCCCGGCTTTATATTCCCGATGAACTTCAGATACCACGAGATTATCTCGCCCATATTCCTGTAATAATCAAGGTGCTCGGCGTCGATATTCGTGACGACACCGTAGAACGGCTTTAGGTGGACGAACGAACCGTCGCTCTCATCCGCCTCGACGACAAAGTATTCTCCTTTCCCTGTTCTGGCGTTACCCCCCAGAGACTTCACTTCGCCGCCAAGTATCGCCGTCGGGTCGAGCCCGGCCTTAAATAAGATATGAGCGATGAGCGATGAGGTTGTAGTCTTGCCGTGCGCGCCGGTTACAGCGACACCTTTCCTGCCGTTCATTATAAGGGCAAGCATATCCGCCCTGTGAAGCGTGGTCACCTTCCTGTTGCGCGCGGCTTTTAATTCCGGGTTCTCCGGTGTTATGGAGGATGAGAAGACGACGATATCGGCGCCCTTTATATTCTTCGCGTCGTGGCCCAGATAGAACCTGCCGCCGGAGGCCTCTATCTTCTGTGTTATCTTCGAGGCCTTCGCGTCCGAGCCGCTTACCTTATGGCCCATCTTGAGCAGGACAAACGCTATCGCGCTCATACCTATCCCGCCTATGCCGATAAAATGGATATGTTCCCTGCCTTTTAATTTCATTATTTCTGTCCTATAATTAAATCGGCCAGGCGGGATGCGGCGTCCGGCACGGCGAATTTCTTCGCGCATTCCGACAGCCTGTCCAGCCTCGCTCTATCATTCCTCAATTCGAATATCTTTTCCTTTAAAGCGGTGGGGGTCAAACCCACTTCATCCATAACTATTGTCCCGCCCACCCTTTCAAGCGCGGCCGCGTTGTGATACTGATGTCCGCACGCAAATCTGTATGGTATCATTATCGAAGGTATGCCGAGCGCCGCTATCTCAAATAACGCGGTAGCGCCCGCGCGCGAGACGATGAGGTCCGCGGCCGCATATGCCGCGCCTATGTCCTCGACGAAATCATACACGCAGGCGTCTATTCCGCTGTTTTTCTCCCCCCTCACCCTTCCCTCTCCCCCTTGGGGAGAGGATAAAGGTGAGGGGAATTTGCCAATTCTTTCGTATTTTTTCCGCACATCATCAATATTCTTCATACCCGCTATATGGATTATGCTGATCTGCTTTTTTTCTTCTTCGCTTAATATCCCCAGCATATCGCCGACTATCGTATTTATCCGCTGCGAGCCCTGACTCCCGCCCAAGACCAGAACGGTGAATTTATCCGGGCTCAGTTTATAAAGCTTTAGCGCCTCTTCTCTTTTTGCCGTCAAGAGCCTCTTGCGTATCGGGTTTCCGGTAAATACCGCTTTCCTGCCGAAGGCCTTCTGTGTCTCTTTAAAACTTACCGCTACACGCCTGGCGAGAAGCGCTAATATCCTGTTCGCCAGCCCTGCTTCGCAATTCTGCTCGTGGAGAAACAGCGGTTTTCCCATTAGCGCGGCGAACTTGCATATGGGAAACGACGCGTATCCGCCGAAGCCCACTACGATATCCGGTTTGTATTCGAATAATAACTTTGCCGATCTCAGGCAAGCCCTCAGAAAACTCACCAGAAATCTTAAAAATTTCACCGGATTAGCGGAAAGTTTCGCGACCGGCATCAACCTATAGGGCAGGCCGAACGAGCCGAAGAGTTTTACTTCAAGCGGATGGTCTGTCCCGAGCAAAAGGACTTCGTTGATCCCTCTGGCTTGCAGTTCCTGCGCCAAGCTCAAACCCGGAAATATATGGCCTCCGGTCCCACCGCACGCGATTAAGACTCTCATGTCTTCTCGTAAGACTTCTCGCTATACTTCGCGATATTAAGCAATAGCGCCACCCCGATCATATCGAATACAAGCGACGAACCGCCGTAACTTATAAATGGAAGCGAAAGCCCTTTCGTCGGTATTGAACCCGTCGCCACCCCTATATTTATGACCGCCTCAAGGGCTATCATAGATACTATCCCCAAGGCCGCAAGATGCCCGAAGAGGTCACGGGACCTTACCGCTATCCTGATGCCCAGCCATACGAAGAGCATAAATAAAATAATGATCGACACGGCGCCCAAAAGCCCCAGTTCCTCTCCTATTATAGAAAATATAAAATCCGTATGGCAGCCCGGCAGATAAAGCAACTTCTGCCGCGATTGTCCCAATCCCACACCCAAGAGCCCGCCTGAACCCAGCGCTATGTATGATTGTATTATCTGGAACCCTATCCCCTGCGGATCCTGCCAAGGGTCGAGGAACGCAAGGATCCTCTTCATCCTGTAGGGCTTCGCAAGGATTATAACAGCCAAAGCCGGCAGAGAAGAGACAAGGACAGGCAACAAATGGAACAGCCTTATCCCGGCCACAAAGAGCATTATAAACGAGACCACGCTTATCGCCACCGCGGTCCCGAGATCGGGTTCAAGCAATATCAGCCCCACGCTTAGGCCGAGCATTATCATAGGCGGCATAAACCCGTGGGCGAAACTCTTTATCTCGCTCTGTTTTCTCGAGAGGACGTCCGCGAAATACAGGATAAGGACGAGTTTCGCGACCTGCGACGGCTGAAAACTTAGGACGGAAAACCTGAACCAGCGGCTCGCGCCCGCGACCTCACGGCCTATCCCCGGAATCAGGACCAATACCAACAGAAGAAATGAGATTATCAGGGCCGGTTTGATATATCTTCTGATCACCTCATAGTCTATGGACATGATCCACAATGACGCTATGACCCCCAATAGCAGATAGATGAGATGGCGTTTCAGATAATATGAACTGTCTTTCATCGTCTCATAGGCGTTGATGGCGCTGGCGCTGTAGACCATGACCACCCCTACCGCGAGAAGGATGACCGTTATCATAAACAACCTGATCCTTATCTGCCTCATACGCCCAATAACCCTTTCACCGCCTGTTTAAAGACCTTGCCGCGTTCCTCGAAATTTTTGAACATATCGAAACTCGCGCACATCGGAGACAAGAGAACGCAGTCGCCGGGTTCCGCCTCGGAATACGCCTTCTTTACCGCGTCCTCCATCGAACCCGCCTCGATAGCGGGGACCGCGCCGTTTAAATGCTTTCTTATCTTATCCTTCGCCTCTCCTATCAAGACTAGTTTTTTAACCTTTGAGACGACGGCCGGCCCGGCTTTCCTGAAATCGCTGCCTTTATCGTGCCCGCCCGCGATGAGTATGACGGGTTTATCGCAGGACTCAAGCGCCATTATCGTGGCCAAGACTGTGGTCCCTTTTGAGTCGTTTATGAACTCGACACCGCCTATCTCGGCCACATGCTCGAACCTGTGCTCTAAACCCTTAAACGCCATCAGCGCTTCTCTCGCTGCCTCTGGTTTTACACCGAATATCGAGGCCACACATAAAGACGCGAGCGCGTTCTCTATATTATGTCCGCCCTTTATCTTGAGTTCCTCCTGCCGGCAAACCATCTCCGGAATTCCCTTCTTCCTGGAGAAGAATATCGTCTTGGCCTTCGTCTTTGCCCTCAATCCTCTGACCAGCGGGTCATCATAATTTAAGACCGCCCAGTCGCTTGTTTTCTGATTCTCGAATATGCGCGACTTCGCCTTAATATACGACTTTAAGTCGGGGTGCCTATCAAAGTGATTCTGCGAGATGTTAAGCACCACAGCGACACAGGGCCTGAATCTTCTGATGGTTTCCAATTGAAAAGAGCTAACCTCAAGGACGACGACCGAATCCTTCTTGACCTTTGATATCTCGCCGCAGAAGGGATTGCCTATATTCCCGCATACCACAGCACTCTTGCCGCCCTTCTTTAATATCTTGCCTATAAGGGTCGCGGTAGTTGATTTGCCGTTCGTGCCTGTAACTGCGACTATCGGCGCCTCGCAACACAGATAACCTAATTCTATCTCGCCTATTACCGGAACTTTTTCTTCGGCAGCCCATTTTAATATAGGAGAATCTTCGGGGACGCCCGGGCTTATGACGATCAGGTCTTTCCCTTTAACGAATCCGCGCGTATGAATTCCTATCTCGACTTTGATGCCTTTCTTGCGAAGCGATCCGGCATTCTTTCTTAGGCCGGCGGAATCTCCGCAATCAGTCGCGTAGGCCTCGGCTCCCTTTTTCTTTAAGAGAAGCGCCGCGGCCATACCACTTCGCGCCAGCCCGACCACCGTAACCTTCTTATCTTTAAAATTATCTTTCATCTAATTTTTAATGACGATAGGCTCAAGAGCGCCAATATCGCGGCCACGATCCAGAACCTCACGACCACCTTGTTTTCGGGCCATCCCATCTTCTCAAAGTGATGATGAAAGGGAGCCATCAGAAATATCCGCTTCTTGAATAATTTAAACGATGCCACCTGCAAGATGACGGACAATGCCTCGGCCACGAATATGCCCCCGACCAGAAGCAGAAGCAATTCCTTCTTTATAAATATCGCGACGATGCCGATAGCCCCGCCCAATGCCAGAGAGCCGGTATCGCCCATGAAGACCTCCGCGGGATTGGAATTAAACCAGAGAAAACCCAGGCCCGCGCCCATGATCGCCGCGCAGAATACCGCCAGTTCTCCTGTCCCCGGTATATAAGTGATATTGAGGTAATCGCTTATCTTGAAATTGCCGGTTATGTAACTTAAGGCCGTGTAGGTCAAAGCGACCATTACCGTGCAGCCTATCGCCAGCCCATCGAGGCCGTCGGTCAGGTTCATCGCGTTAGACGAGCCGACTATCACCAGCATCGTGAATAGGATATAAAAGATCCCCAGATCGATAAACGCGTTTTTTAGGAACGGGATGTCGAGGTTCTCGCCTATCTGCGGGTCGAAATAGATATAAAGCCCTATCAACAGGCCCAGTACTATCTGGCCGATTAACTTTGACCTCGCGGTCAGGCCCTTTGACCTCTTAAGCGATAATTTTATGTAATCGTCCACGAAACCCAGTACACAGAGCCAGACGGTCGAGAGTATGGCCAGAAGGACGTATTTGTTGGTCAGGTCCGCCCATAGGACTGTGGATAAGATTATCGCGGTCACGATCAAGAGCCCGCCCATCGTCGGCGTGCCTGCTTTATTTTTGTGGAACTCATAAATTCCCCTCGCCTCTTCTTCCTGGCGTATGACCTGCCCCACCTTAAACTCTTTTAACTTGCGGATTATCACGGGGCCTAAAATTATACAGATCAAGAACGACGTTATAGCCGCGCCCGCGGCCCGGAATGTGATATATTTAAATACGTTAAAACCGAAGAATAGATCTTTTAGCGGGTATAAGAGGTGGTAAAACACCTTTTTATCTCCTCCATTTTCATTCCACGCGAACCTTTGACGAGCACAAGATCCCCTGCCTTTAATATATCCTTAAGCGCCTTTGCGGCAGCGACGGAATTATCAAAATGGAGGAGGGAGTCTCCGCCGATACCCTCCTCCTGTGCGCCCTCCAGGATAAACCTGGAGAGCGGGCCCACACTCATTAAAATGTCGACTTTGGCTTCGGCGGCGAGCCTGCCTATTTTCTTATGCAGATCCGGACTTGCCGCGCCCAGCTCCAGCATATCGCCGGCGACCACTATCTTCCTCCCGGAGGGATTCATTCCTTTTATGGTCTCTATAGCGCCGGCCATCGATGAGGGATTGGAATTATAGCAGTCGAATATGAATTTAATACCGCCCTCTTCTATAAACTCCATCCTTAACTTCGGCAACCTGAAATCTTTTAATACGGCCGCGGCCTCTTCCGCGGAGACGCCGTATAGCGAACCTACCGCCACACCCCCCAATGCGTTATATATATTATGCCTTCCTAAAAGGTTAAGATGAAATCTGTAGCCGCTATTTAAGATAAAATCTATTCCGTCCTCGCCCTCCCTTACATCTGTCGCCCTAAAATCGCAACCCGCGCTTAAACCGAACGTCACTACCTCGGCGCACATCGCCTTCGCTTCCTTTACGAGCTGCGCGTCATCGCCGTTTACAACCGAGACGCTGTCACTTCCGAGGCGCTTTAACAGGTTCAGTTTCTCTTTTCTTACGTTATCTACCGTATTAAAAAATTCCAGATGCGAGGGGCCGACATTCACGACCACACCGCAACTGGGCTGGACTATCTCGGAAAGCCGCGCTATCTCGCCCGAATGGTTTGAGCCGAGTTCCAATACCGCTATCTCATAAGCGTTGTCTAATCTCAAAAGCGTAAGCGGAACGCCGATAAAATTATTCTCCGTCCCCTCATTCTTAAGGACGTTGTATTTCCTGGCGAGGATCTCCGCGGCCATCTCTTTGGTGGTCGTCTTGCCATTTGAGCCTGTCACCGCGATTATCGGGATATCGAATTTTCTCCTGTGGGACCTCGCGATATCACCCAGCGCTTTAACTGTATCCTTGACCTCGATAATGATAAACCCCTCACCCTTTCCCTCTCCCCTTAGGGGAGAGGGCAGGTGAGGGGCCACATCGCGACTTACGAGAGCACCTATAGCGCCTCTTGTCTTTGCCTCCTCAATAAAATTATGTCCGTCAAAATTCGGGCCTTTTATGGCGATAAAGAGGGCGCCTTGTTTTATGGTCCTCGTATCGGTCGAGACAGAGGAAAATCTGATTCCTGCTCCGCCTTTTAAGAGCTTTCCTTCGGTCGCTTCTAAGATATCTTTTGTGTCGAGCATAATATTTTTCTCGCGACTTCCCTGTCGTCAAAAGCTACTGTCGTATTCTTTAATACCTGATATGTCTCGTGGCCCTTGCCGGCGATGAGGACGCAATCTCCGTCGCGCGCAGCTGATAGCGCCTGCCCTATCGCCTGCATCCTGTCCACTATCACCCTGTAGTTCGCGGACCCGATCCCCGCTACTATCTCATCGGTTATCGTCTTGGGGTCTTCGCCGCGCGGATTATCTGAGGTGACTATTACGAGATCCGCCAATTTGCCGGCTACCTTACCCATCCTAGGCCGTTTGGTCTTATCCCTGTCTCCTCCGCAGCCAAATACGACTATTATCCTCTCTGAGATGAGCGGCCTTAAAGCGGACAGGACATTACACAGGGCATCATCCGTATGCGCATAATCCACGAACACCTTGAAAGGCTGGCCGCAGTCTATCTCCTCAAGACGGCCCGGGACAGCTCTTACGTTCTCAATACCACGCTTTACCGCCTCAGGAGAAAAACCCAAGGCCGCGCCGGCCGCCACAGAGGCGGTGATATTATATACGTTGTGCAATCCGATCAATTTTGTGTCTATCTTTACCCGTCCGTCCGGCGTATCAATGATAAACCCTGTCCCGTTTAATGATAGTTCTATGCCGCCGGCAAGAAAATCGGCGCCCTGCTTCGTCCCGTAAGTCATGACCCTGCCTTTCGAGCGCCTTAAAAGTTTCCTGCCCCATTCATCATCAATATTTATTATCCCGTAAGAACCGCTGTCCAGCCCTTCGAACAACTTAGCCTTTGCCTCAAAGTATCCCTCCATTGTCTTATGATAATCGAGATGGTCCCCGGTTAAGTTCGTGAATATCGCGGCCGCGAAACCTATCCCCTCGACTCTCCGCTGGTCGAGCGAATGCGACGATACTTCCATCACGAGGTGGTCTATGGAATTCTGCAGCATCTTGCTCATAAAATTATATAGTTCGACCGGCCCGGGTGTGGTATTGACGGCGGGAATTATCCTTTCGCCTATCCTGTAATTTATCGTGCCGATAAGACCGGCCTTATGCCCTGCCGCCGAGACAATACTGTCCATAAGATACGATATGGTCGTCTTCCCGTTGGTGCCGGTTATTCCTACGCATCTTAATTTTTCCGCCGGCCTGCCGTAAAATTCGTTGGCGATCCTTGCCAACGCCGCCCTCGAATCCTTTACGTAAATCTTGGCGATGCCGTCATCGAGCGGGATTTCCCGCTCTATGACGACGGCGACAGCCCCCCTCTCGAGGGCCTCATTGGCGAACTTATGGCCGTCTGTCTTCGTCCCGGCGACAGCGATAAAGAGGTAATCCTTATTTACGGCCTTGGAATCGCAGGCTATCCCCTTTATCTCGATATCGCCTGAGAATGAGGAAGGACTTTTGTATTCGATGCCCCTTAACAATTCCTTTATCTTCAATTTAATCCTCTACGCTGGAGATCTCGACTTCCCTCTTGACCTCTGTCAACCTTTCAGGTTTGATGTCCAAATACCTTAACGCATCCCGCGCGACCCTGCTAAAGACGGGCGCGGCGACAACACCTCCGTAATAAAACGGATGCGGCTGGTCCAGGATCACGACTATGACTATCTTCGGGTCTTCTACCGGCGCGAACCCGACAAACGAGCCGATGAACTTGGAATGCGAATAGGTGCCGTTGGGCTCTATCTTCTGGGATGTGCCGGTCTTGCCCGCCACATTATATCCTTCCACCTTCGCCCATTGTCCGGTCCCGTCCGAGACGACACCGCTTAATATATCCCTCATGGTCGCCGCCGTGGACTCCGAGAGGACACGCCTTACGACAACCGGCTCAAAGGATTTTATGATCTCGCCGTGCTTGTCCTGAATAGTCTCTACTACGCGGGGCTTTACCAATTCGCCGCCGTTTGCGATGACAGCCATAGCGCGCGCCATCTGGATGGGCGTGACCGTTACTTCATGTCCCATCGGGATCGCGTATATAGAAGTGCCCGACCATTTTGACGGCGGACGGATAAATCCCGGTACTTCGCCGGGCAGGTCGATGTCTGTAAGGGCCGCAAATCCGAATTGCTTGATGGAGTCATATAACTCGGAAGCGCCCAATTTCTGCGCTACCTTTACCGTGCCGATATTGGAGGATTTTTCGATGACCTGCCTGAAGGTGAGCCAGCCGTGCGGTTTATGGTCATGCAGTACTTTTCCTCCAGCGTGTTTCCATTGTCCGTTCTCGCAAAAAAATTTGTCCTTTAATCCTACCTTCTTTTTCTCTAGCGCCGCGGAAGCGGTGACTATCTTGAATATGGAACCGGGCTCGAACACATCCGTTACGGCGCGGTCCCTTTTCTTGTCAGGTGTCACTTTCTCAAACGCGTTTAAACTAAACGTGGGGCGGCTGGAAAGCGCAAGTATGTCGCCGGTCTTCGGGTCCATTACTATTATGGAGGCGCCTATCGGATGATAATCCTTCATCGCCCTGTCTATCTCGCGCTCGGCTATATGCTGTATTATCTCGTCTATCGTAAGTACCAGATCGAAACCGTCGACCGAGGGAAAATATTCATACTCAAAGGACGCTATCTCGCGGCGCCTCGCGTCCCTGAAAGTAGCGCGGTATCCGGGCGCCCCTTTGAGGTATTGATCGTATAAGAGCTCCAGGCCCTCCAAGCCCTTATTGTCCGTCCCGGCATAACCGATCACCTGACTGGCGAGCGAAGCGTTGGGATAGACCCTCTTGGGTTCCTTTACGAGTTCGATGCCTTTGATATTGAGTTCCTTTACGCGCTTTGATTCGGAGGGAGCTATCTTGCGTTTAAGCCAGATAAAGCCCTTGTCCCTGCTTAAACGCTCGAGCAAGAAACTTTCGCTTAAACCTAAAGCGGAGGAAAGCGCGCGCGCGGCGCTCTTCTTGTTCTTGACCTCCCTGGCGTTGGCGAAGACCGAATCCAGATTTAAGGAGACGGCCAGAGGATGCATATTCCTGTCGTATATCGAGCCGCGTTTCGGCTGGAGTTCGGTTATCGCGGTATGCTGTTTCTTGGCGAGAGCGGCGAAATTATGGGCGCGCGCAAGTTGAATGTAGAAGATGCGGATTAAGAGGATGCTTAATAAACAGATAAATAAAGAAAAAACGAGATTAAGGCGGGTTTTATGGGCTCTATTATACACGATATATCCAACCCTTTTTATTCGGCGGAAATCATAAAGGGTATTCTATAAAATCTATTTATTTAACGACAGGTCTTGCCTGTGCTTCAGGTCCTAACGTAAAGAGGCTTGCGGTTATCTGCCTGATCTTTCCGAATATTCCGATTGCGGCCTTGACATTATTTGGTTTCTCGGGACCAGCGGAGACTAAGATCACGCGCTCTCTCGATGGAACTTCTAATTTCATATTCTTCGCCAGCAGCGCTTGTTCAAGGCGCGCCGGTGATTCCAATTGTCTTACATTATATAACAAAATTTTATTGCGGTCAAGGAGCTCCGAGTATGACTTCTCATTTTGTTTTATGTCATAACTCAGGCAGACGAGCGCCGTCTGCTGGCTGACATATATCAGCGCGACCGCCGTAACCACCGTCGTTGTAGTCAAAAACTTATAAACCTTCATCCTTCGTTCTCCTTGCGAGGCGCAGTTTCGCGCTCCGCGACCTCGGATTCTCCTCTATCTCCGCTTCCCCGGGAGTCAGGGGTTTCTTATAAATTAACTCTAATATGCCGCCGGCTTTGGCCCCCTTAAATTTATTCTTTACTATCCTGTCTTCCAGCGAATGATATGATATGACGCATATCAGACCTGAAGGCTTAAGAAGCCCTATCGCCTCATCAAGCGCTTTCTCCAGCGCGGCCAGCTCTTTATTCACCGCTATCCTTAAGGCCTGAAACGTCCTCGTCGCAAGGTGGACTCTCCCGTGCCTTCCCTTATACGGGACGGCGCTAAGGATGGCCTCGACCAGCTCCCCGGTCGTCTTGATCGGCGCTATCTTCCTCCGGAGCGCTATCGCTTTTGCGATCCGGCGGCTGAACCGTTCCTCGCCGTAATGTTCGAGGATCCAGGACAGTTCAGCCTCGCCGGAGCCGTTAACGATATCGTAGGCATTGACTTCGCCTTCTTTATCCATGCGCATATCCAGAGGCGCGTCATACCGAAAGCTGAATCCGCGGCTGGCGCTATCAAGCTGCAGCGACGAGATCCCCAGGTCGAAGAGGAAGCCATCGGCCTTTTCTATATCCGACTTTTCAAAGATCGCTCTTAGATCATCAAAGCTGTCGTGGACTAAAATAACTGACTCCCGGAACTTTTTTAATCTATCATTCGCGATCTCAAGCGCTTCGGCATCTTTATCTATGCCGATCAATTTCCCGCCCGGCGCGATCTTGTCTAATATCGCCTCGGCATGCCCGCCGAGGCCTACGGTGCAATCGACGATGATTTTTCCGGGCGCGAGTTCCAGCGCCTCAATTACCTCTTTTAAAAGAACGGGCCTATGTAAAATCTCCCCGCTAATCCTTTAGCCTTTCTCTTCCAAGTCGAGCAAATTCTCGGCGGTCTTCTCGAAAGTAGGCATCGCGCTTTCGTAATACTTACGCCATTCGTCCTTGGCCCAGATCTCTATCCTGTTCGAGACGCCGACTATCATTATGTTATGTTTTATGCCCGCGTAATCCTTCAGATATTGCGGCAAGAGTATCCTCCCCTGCTTGTCGCAGGTGACATCCACCGCGCCGGAAAAATAGAGGCGGTTAAACTTCCTCGCCTCCGCCTTCGTAAACGACATCGACTTGAATTTCTGCTCCTGAAGGCGCCATTCTTCCTCGGCGAAAACGAACAAACATTTATCCAGGCCCCTTGTCACATAAAATTTTTCTACGAAATGTTCCTTGAATACCTCTCTGAACTTCGAGGGGATTATGATCCTGCCTTTTCTGTCGATAGTATGTTCGTACTCGCCGTAGAACATTTCTTGATCCTTTGTGTTTCGCTATCTATAAAAAATTAAAGGTTGTGGACCCCTAAATTTATAAGGACCGGCTACGGCCTTTTTATCTTTGCCTTTCCCTCTCTCGAGGGCTCCCCGACAAAGGCATTTTTGGAATCCACAACCTTATCCTCCACTTTAAACCACTTTCATCCACCTGATAGTGCAAAGTATACCCCATGCCCCCACTCTTGTCAAGGAAAAAATATCTTCCTTCATCCCGAATATCCTCAGGGATAAAAGCCGAAGCAACTTATTGGAAAATATAACGATGGAACTACAGGGGACTTACGGCGGGATTAGTGTCTTTCTGCGGTGCCGCGCTCGGTGCGCTTTATTCCCTTTAATGCGAGGTCCAAGACCGCTTCCGAATCGCAGAATTTCTTCGCTTCTTCAACGGCGATCTTCTTCTCGAGGCATAATCTGGCAAGGCACTGGTCGAAGGTCTCCATACCGAATAACTTTCCGTCCTCAATATAACTTACCAGTTCGTTGGTCTTCCCTTCGCGGATCAAGGCCGCTATTGTGGGAGTAAGCAGCATGACTTCACATGCCGGAATCCTGCCCTTCCCGCCGACAACCGGCACCAACCGCTGTGATATAACTCCCTTTAAGAGAAGTGACAATTGTATTCTCACTTCCTGATGCTGGTATGGCGGGTAAAAATTCACAATACGCTCGATGGTCTGTGTCGTATTTATCGAATGGATAGTGGTTAAGACCAATTGTCCGGTCTCGGCAGCATTCATCGCCGCGGACATCGTATCCTGATCACGGATGTTCCCGATGAATATCACATCCGGGCTCTGATACATAATATGCTTTAGGGCCTCAAGATATGAAGGCGTGTCTATGCCTAATTCCCTCTGCTCAATTACGGACTTATTATCCTTGAATGTGAATTCTATGGGGTCTTCTAACGTGACTATATGATAAGGCATATTCTGATTTATATGCTCGATCACACTTGCTATTGTCGTAGATTTGCCGCTTCCTGTGGCGCCGGTCACGAGGACCATCCCTCTTTTCTCAAGCGAGATCTTACTTAAGACTTTGGCAGGCAGATTCAGTCCTTCAAAGGATTTCACGTCGCTTTTTATATAACGGAATACCGCCCCGGGCATCCCGTTCTGATTAAATATGCTTCCCCTGAACCTGCCGAGATCCTCAATGTCTACCGCGAAATCCACCTCAAAGCTCTTTTCGTAGACTTTCCTCTGGGCGTCATTTAAGAGCGTAGTGATGACCTTCCGTATGTCATCTTCTGAAAGAACACTGCCTTCGAGGGGCTTCAGCAGGCCGTCTACCCGTAAATTAATAGGGCTTCCAACCTTAAGGAATAGATCGGAAGCCTCTGCGTCTATCATCGATTTAAATATCTTTTTTATTTCCATTATTATCCGCTCTTGGTCACATACTCCTTGATCTTGCTCAATATGTCGCTTTCCACCTCGATAAATTTTATCCCCACCTTATAACTGCCTTCTTTCGCCGGTTTGCAATAACGCACTTCGCCTTTTATGGTTATCGGCTTATCGAAATTAAATATAGCTGACTCCATCTTGATCTCTAATATCGCCCCTTTCGGCAAAAAAACAGGAGATACAACGCCTAATCCCACGGTGCTCACATCGGCGATGACGACCTTCTGCGGTTCACGCAGGATACGGACCTGTTCCTTCATCGCCTTATCGACTTCTACCATCGCCGTAGCGTTAATCCCTACCCTGACGCCGCCACGACTCTCCATACCGGCCATAATTTTGTCCTTTTCTTATTGCCTAAATTTTACAAAATGGGCAGGTCTATAAGCCGAGTTTTGTCCTCCGACGATATGTCGAAGCGACGGTCATCCATCTAGTCCCGCGATTACTCGCGGGCTCAAGCGGCCAACCCGCCCCGACGACTTTATAGAACGGGCCGTTCTAAAGTCGGGGCCTATTTGGCCTTGCTCCGCGTAGAGATTGCCGCGTTTCACTTCGTCCCAACCTTAGGCCGTCAGGCCCCGGTTTAGGATTGTTCGTCACTGTGGCTCTAATCCTACTCTTACGAGCGACGGGCGTTACCCGCTACGCTGCCCTGTGGAGCTCGGACTTTCCTCCCCCAGCGCATTGATTTACTTCTGGCCAAAGAGGCCGAAGCAAATCAGCAGGGGGCGACCATCCGACCTGCCCACATCCTTAAAATATTTTAAAAGAGCGACTCTTCACCTACGGCTTTATTCGCTAATCTATCCGCCCCTTTATTCTCAGAGCGGTCGATATGCTTTATCTCGTATTTCTTAAATCCCGTCAGAAGATGCGAGACCTGTTCGTATAAAGGCTTAAGCCCCGCGTCTTTGGTCTTATATTCTTTGCTTAACTGCTTCGCGAGCAGTTCCGAGTCCGTATTTATTATAACCTCATCGGCCCTCAAAATCAAGGCCTCCTGCAGACCGTAGATCAGGGCCGTGTACTCCGCGACGTTATTTGTCGTATCACCTATGAACTTTGAGATATTCTTGGCGACGTTCCCTTTTTCGTCGCAGATGATGACGCCTATGCCGGAAGGCCCCGGATTTCCGTGGGAGCCGCCGTCGACATAGATAACCAGCCTCTTAGACATCCGCGTCGTTCTCTATGTATAGTATTCGCGCGCAGCTCTCACAGACCGTGATCTTGTCTTTCATCCGGATCTCGTTTATCACCTGCGGCGGAAGGTTTATGAAACATCCCTGACAGGCGTGGTTCTTTACGGCGACGAGCGCCACCCCCTCGCGGTTTGCCAGAACTTTTTCATATTGAGAAAGGACCTTTTTATCTACTTGCGCGGTCAGCTCCTCCCTCTGCGACTCGAAATTCGCTATCTCATTGTCTATGACCGCGATCTCGCCCTCTATCTTCTTCCTGTCTTCGTTAAGGCGCCTCTCGGCTTCGGCGAAGAGCTCTCTTTCCTTAATGAGTTCCTTGCTAAAGCTATCCGCCTCTTCCATTATAGCGAGTATCTCGTCCTCAAGCAGCGAGTTGTCGGCCTTGTGCCCCTCTATCTCATGCTGCATTGTCTGATATTCTTTGTTCGTCTTTATCTGATAGAGTTGGGTGCTTAATTTCTTTACGCTCTCTTCCTCCGTCTGCAGGTCCATTTCTTTCTGCTTGCGCTTCAATTGATTTGTCTTGCTCTTTTCTTCGATCCCCTTTACCGCGGCCTGCTCCTCGTTCCTGCGGGCTTCGAGTTCCTCGATCAACTTCGGCTTTGCTTCTCTCTCTTTCCGGAGGCGATAGAGCTGGGCATCAAGGGCCTGCAATCTTATGAGGATATTCAGCTGTTCTTCGACATTTATCTTCTGCATTTATTTTCCAAATGGTGGGCGATAGAGGATTCGGACCTCTGACCTCCACAATGTGAATGTGGCGCTCTAACCAACTGAGCCAATCGCCCAATGGTGGGCCCAATAGGACTCGAACCTATGACCCGCTGATTATGAGTCAGCTGCTCTAACCAACTGAGCTATGGGCCCATCTCTACCTGTCAAAAGGCAGTGTTTTATGATACTATCTTTGAGGATTTTTGGCAAGACAAAAAATATCGTCGCGGAAGAGAATTCGTTCCTAGCCCGGCCTCGGCTTAGACTTACCGGGAATATGCCGATTACGATGAAGAACCTGCCGCATATCAAAGTCAGGAGGGTGAGCAAAGGGTCTGTCTTGAGAAATATATCGGCGGGAAGAGGAGTTTTGTATGAGTACAGAAACAGATAAATAAATAACGCCAAAAAAAACAGCCTGAGACGACTTTCTTACCGAATTAAGACGCGCTCTCCTCACCTAATCCGAGGCCGATCTCCAGGAATGTCTTCAATTTCTTCGAGCGGATCGGATGCCTGAGCTTACGGAGTGCTTTCGCTTCTATCTGCCTTACTCTTTCGCGCGTCACGTTAAAGATAGAGCCGACTTCTTCGAGGGTGCGCGGGCAGCCGTCGCCTATCCCGAAACGAAGCTTCAAGACCTTCTTCTCCCTCTCCGTAAGGGTGGTAAGCACCCCTTCCAATTGTTCCTTCAGCATAGAATAGGCGGTCGCGTTAGCAGGCGAGATGGCCCTTTTATCCTCTATAAAATCCCCGAAATGGGTATCGCCCTCATCGCCTACAGGCGTCTGCAGCGAGATGGGTTCCTGCGCTATCTTAAGGATACCGCGCACCTTCTCGGTAGCCATTCTCATCTCATGCGCTATCTCTTCGGGCACCGGCTCCCTTCCGGTCTCCTGTACCAGATTCCTCGAGACACGGATCAATTTATTGATAGTCTCAGTCATATGGACGGGTATCCTGATAGTGCGGGCCTGATCGGCGATAGCGCGCGTTATGGCCTGCCTTATCCACCATGTCGCGTAAGTCGAGAATTTATATCCTCTCTCGTATTCGAATTTGTCAACCGCCCTCATAAGCCCGATATTGCCTTCCTGTATCAGGTCAAGGAACGAGAGGCCTCGGTTGGTGTATCTTTTAGCGATCGAGACGACAAGCCTTAAGTTCGCTTCGACCAGCTTCTTCTGGGCTCTCTCAAATTGCCATTCCCGCTTTCTGATGAACGCCAGGCGATCCTTGACCTTAAGGAGCGGTTCACTGAAATCCCCAATTATCTTACGTTTTCTTTCTTTCAGTGCGGAGATTTGTCCGCGGGCGCCTCTTTCCCTTAATCTGTCCGTCTCGCGGTTAATCTTATCTATCTCTGAGACCAGCGATTTGATCCTGTTAGCCGCATCTTCGACCACGACAATGGAGAACCTAAACTCCATCAGAAGAGGGACAAGGTTCGTCGTCTTCTTCGCCCCTCTTAATCTCTTCATAAGCCGCACGGTCTTCCTTAAGGTCTTCTCTATCCTTTCGGTAGGGTCTATATTTATCACCTCGTCGATATTTACCTGCTTGGCAAAGATCTTATTGACGAGCTGCAATATCTCTTTCTTGCAGAACTTGCATTCAAAGACCGATTCCCTGAACCTGAGCTCCGCTTCCTTGATCTTCTTGGCAAGGCTCAACTCATCTTCGCGGGAAAGAAGAGGAATCTGGCCCATCTGCTTTAAGTACATACGAACAGGGTCTTCCATCTGGGCCATACGTGGCACTTCTTCCGCTTCAATCTCGACCTTATGCGCTTCTTCCTTCTCTTCTTCCTGCGCCTCTTCCTTGAGTTCCTTCTCCTCATCCGCGTCTATTATCTTGATATTCTCCTTATCCAGCAGGGCGAAAATCTCATCTATCTCTTCGGAAGAGGTTATCTGCTCGGGAAGAAGATTATTCACCTCCTCAAAGGTAAGGTGCCCTTTCTCTTTTCCCAAGGCAATAAGTTTATCGAGGCCTTTTATCCTTTTTCTGATATCGGTCTTCTTCTTCACAGCCTTCATCTCCTCGCAAATTCCTTCGAACTTCTCAAAAGGCCACTAAGCTCCGCCAATAACTGTTCCACCTTTTTACCGTCGCCCATCACCTGCGCGACGTTTATCAGATTCCGTAATTCCGTGAGTTTGTTCTTATTATTCTGCTCTTTTATATTCTTTACGCAATCGATCAGGTTCTTCTGTCTGTCGGTTATTATCTCGGTCAGGCTGGCTGCCTCCGATACTATGCTGCATAAGTTATCGCCTTCGAGGCAGTTTATAAGGCCGGCGGCGCTGAGGGCCTTACCCGCCGCGTATGACTTGAATATCTCACAGATAACCTTACGCGTCTTCTCATCCGCGAAATCTTCCGCCTTCAAGTGTTTCTGGACCTCGGCGATGAGCTCGGCATCATCCAGCATAAGCCCGATCAGGATCTTCTCGGCTTTAGCGCCCGGACATACATCCGTCGCGGCCACCGCATCGGCGGACGGCTCGTAGGTATAATCGGGCTTTACCTTCTTTAATTCCGTAAGGAGATCTTCTTCCCTTACCTGTAATCTCTCGGCCAAACGTTTTATATACTCAAATTTCAACACTGCGTTATTTACCCTTGCTATCGTCGGAAGCATCTCGGCGCAGACCCTGGATTTTGCCGCGGCATTACGCGCATCGTATCTCGAGGTCAAGATACCTAATTTGTACTCGAAGAGGTCCGCCGCCGAATCAATGAGCGAATTAAATGCCGCTGTTCCCTCGCTCCTTACGAACGAATCGGGGTCGTACCCCTTCGGCAGGACCGCGACTTTGACATTTACCCCCTCTTGGACAAAGAGGTCGAGTCCGCGTAAGGAGGCGGCTTCTCCGGCCGAATCGCCGTCATATAATATCACCGCGTTCCTTGTATATCTCTTTATAAGGCGCGCCTGCGACTCGGTCAGGCTTGTCCCAAGTGAGGCCGCGATATTTTTTATACCGTTCTGATACGGGATCAGAAAATCAAGATAGCCCTCCACTATCACGCAAAAATCTCTCTCCTTTACCGCCTGAAGCGAAAAATTCAACCCGTATAAATGCCTGCTCTTTACGTAGACCTCTGTCTCGGGCGAATTTATATACTTAGGGAGAGAATCATCCAGGACGCGGGCGCCGAACGCCACGACCCGGTTCTTGATATCGAAGATCGGAAATATTATCTTGTTCCTGAACCTGTCGTAATGGCCCCCTTCTTCGCGCGAGATTACCAGGCCGGAACGTTCTAATAACGCCGTCTCGAATCCTTTGCTCTTCGCGAAATTTATAAAACCGTCCCAGGCGTCCGCGGCAAATCCTAATTTCGCCTGCGTTATCGTTTCCTCGCTTACGCCGCGTTTCTCGAGATATTCCGCCGCGCGCTTTCCGGCCTCCGTCTTCAAGAGCGTACTATGATAATAAGAAGCGGCGAACTCGTTTATCTTGTATATCTGAACGGCGTAGGCGCTCTGCTCGAATTCGCTGCGCGTAAAACGCGGCAGTTCCACGCCTGCCTTCTCCGCGAGGGCCCTTACCGCGTCAGGAAACTCGATCCCCTCGAACTTCATCACAAAATGAAATATGTTTCCCCCGGCGCCGCAGCCGAAACAGTGGAATATCTGTTTTGAAGGGCTCACCATAAAGGAAGGGGTCTTTTCTTTATGAAAAGGGCAGTTTGCCTTGAAGTTCCTGCCCGCGCGCTTAAGCGGGATATAACTGCCTATGACCTCCGCTATATCAGATTTGCTCTGTATTTCTTCTAATATTTGTTCCGAAAACGCCATTCTCTATCGAGCTATCCTCTTAAACCCCGAACATTCTATGAATTCCAGCTTATCCTCTTTTACCAATTTATCTAATAGGAGGTTAAGTCCCAAGTTATCGCTCTGGATATGTCCGGCTATGACGACATTTATATGCCCTTTCTGGACGTTCTTAAAATGTTCCTCGCCCAGATGCATCGCGACTATCGTGCCCACACCCGCCGTCTCAAGTTTCTCGAAGATATCTTTCGGGCCCTCTGTCCCGCCGGTCATATCGACGAATATCTTTCCGGCGCGGTTCTTCGGCTCACCGAAGAGGATCTTCGGTCCTACGTTTATCTTCATCCCTTCCCTGTATTCCGGTATCTCCTTGAGGATATCAAGGATCTCGCCTACCGTATCGGGTTTCTTGGTATCGAATAACCTCTGCAGGTAACTGACAACATGGTTGTCAGCCGGCGTATGGCAGCACATCAGCGGGATGCCTAAAATCCTGGCCGCGTCAACGGCGCGGGTATGATTTGCCGGCATGACCCTGCGCTCCACCTCTTTCATCCTCTCCTTTAACATCCCCTCCGCGATGTTTATGGGAACGCCGAATTTATTCAGGATGTCGGCCTGCATACCCATGACTTCATAAAAATTCGCGTAAGCGCTGCCTTCCGGATGATGGGAGATAACAAGGTCTATCTTTTTACCCGTCTGTATTAATCTGTCCGCCAGAAGGACTTCGCCTACCTCAATATCTATGCCGAGCAATACCTTTTTTACTTCCGTCGCGTGATCGCCGTTCACGATACGGGTATCCGCGTAAGGATTGCTAAGTTTCTCTTTGTCGAATAACGCTTTGTCCTTTTCTTTTAACGCCTCGTATTCTTTTTTAACCCCCACCAGGGCCTTCGATATGATATCTTTGCCGCGCGGGTCAGCCGCGATGCCTTCTCTTACCACGAAATCATAGATCTTAGATAGTTTCAATTCTTCCTCCTATCCTGTTTAAGAATAATTTTAAGAAACCGTTTGTGTCGATATCCTTTACAAATCTAATATTCTTTACGCCTTCTTTGATATTTACCCTTCCGCGTTTATCGCCGCAATCAACGCTAAGCGAGAGCCGCTCATATTGCCCGAGTTGGGGCGCTACCGCGATCGCCACCGCCAAAGGATCATGCAGATGCGCGCCTGCCGCGCCGCGATACTTCTTGTGAAAATTCATCGAATACCCTATTATGCCCGTCACGAAGTCCGCAAGCCTTGTCTTATATCTCTTAAAAGGCTCGATATCTTCTTCTGTCACGTTAATTTTATGAGTGACATCCAGGCTTATAAGTGTCACGGCGACTTCGCTGTTTAAGACATAATCGGCCGCGTCCGGATCCGAATAAAAATTAAATTCCGCGTACGGCGTCACGTTCCCTTCAACAAAGACCGCCCCGCCCATTATGTAAATATCTTTTATTCTCTTGACGATATCGTGATCCCGTGATATCGCGCGCGCTAAATTAGTAAGCGGCCCGGTCGCGACTATCGTATCTGCCTCGCCGGAAGCGAGCTTGGAGATCATCAGCCCGATCGCGTCATCGGTCGCCGCCTTTAATCCGGGCTCTGGTAGACCGGCGTTTCCCAAGCCATCGGCGCCGTGAACTTCACGCGCGGGCAGAGAAGAAACCTTCAGCGGTTGCCCGCTTCCCGCCCCTACGACGGGGGGCTCGCTTAATTCACATAGCTCCAGAACGCTTAAGGCGTTCCTGGTGGTTTGCCATAACGGGGCATTGCCGAAGACCGTCGTGACGGCTTTCAGTTCTAATTCTTTCGAACTCAAAGCCAGAAGGATGGCTAACGAATCGTCGATACCCGGATCGCAGTCTAATATTATCCTTGCTACTTCTTCTCACCTGCCTTTGACGGCATTCTAATCTGAAACTCTCCCAGCGTAGCCTTTGAGATGGCCTGATACGTAACCGGCGCTATCTTCTGGATAGCGGGGCCTGTCAATGAACGCTCTTCGACTGACTTCACCAAATAGTCTACCTGAATGATACCGAAAAACATAAATAAGAGACTTAAAATGAGCCCGCCGCGCAAAAGGCCGATTATAAACCCGCCCCATTTGCTCAATTTGTCGGCAAAAGCAAACTTGACTATCTTCTCGAGGCCGAAGCCCACTAATTTTAAACTTATCATCGATATTAAAACAAGTATTAAAAAAGCGAAGCTTTCCGACACTTCTAGGGGGAGGGAAATTTTGGAAGCCACCCAGGAGCCGACAATCGAATAATATTTCATACCGAAATAAAGGCCCAAAAGAACGCCGATTATCTTAAAGATCTCTGTTGAGAGACCGGTCTTTGCCCCTATATAACTCGTTCTGATTAAAAGGATTACAATTAATATATCGACCCAATTGATCCGATGAAAAGCTTCAGACAAAGCTTGGTTCTCCTGATTTTTGAAAAAAGTATACCATATGGATAGAGGATTGTCAAGGCAAGGGAAAATTTGCTTTAATTTCTTTAATTACGGCATGTTGGAGAGGATATAAACAAGGACGTTTACTCCTATCTTGAAGGAGTTTTCTATACCCTCGTCTCCTGCGCCGAAGGATTGCTGGGAAAGCCTCCCGAAGTTATGACTTGCGGTTGGGGTGTATCTTGTCCCCGGCCATTTGGACCCTTCTGCTTCTGTCCAGCCGTCGCAAACATCGCCGGTCGCCAGATAATAAACGACCATTCTGTCTCCGTAATAAATCGCGTATCCTTCCGGCGGCAAGCCCTTATATAGAGCATCGGGTAGCCGGTCTCCCTGAAAATCATAAAAAATATGATATATCGGATGGCTCATCGGGACTTTCTGAAACTCGGAATTGGGGAAAATCCTTTTCATCTCTTTGTAAAGCGACTCCTCGAAAGCTCCGCCTTGCGCATTATCATTGACTATGAACAAGAAGCCGCCACGCATAAGATATTCCCGGATATTCTCCACCTCTTTTTCCGTAAAACTAAAATTTGAATGGCCGTTTGTGTATATCAGCGGATATTGGAAGATTTTTTCCTTATCATCAAAATTTATGGGCCGCTGGTCTATGGAAACTTTGATCTTCGTCCTCCTGCCGAACTCATTCATTAAGTTCGGGATGGTCGACGGGTCATTATCCCAATCCGAGTAGGTAGAAATCGGAAAAATGAAAGTGCCCTTTATCGAACCGCCGCTTCCGGTTACCTGGGCCTTTGAGGAGAAATCCAGCGTCGCGCGGGACGGTTTCGCGGATACCACCTCTTTGCGTTCCCCCACTTTCATTTCCCCGGGCACGATCTCAGGGGTTTTGGCAATAGATGGAGCTGGAAGTTCGAGAGCCCTATCGACCGCGAGGGCCTTTCGTTCCGGTGCGGTTATCTCTTTCGTCGGCGAAGTAGCCGCTTCCTGCGGCATTTTTACTTCCGGCTGGAACTTAGCAGTTCGCTGAACACTAACATTTTTTGTGGACAGTATTTTTCCTTCAAAGAACGTCTCTTTTGGCTGGGGCTTCATTACAATTATGTGTCCTATGATCAGCAATACCGCTATATGAACAAACAGCGACACTGCAAAACTGCCGGATTTTTTAACCTCTTCTCGCATTAGCATTCCTTGCTTTGATCTTTTATCTGTTGCTGATCTTTAAAATACGCTCTTCGGGAACAAGAAAAGACACCGACTTTATCTTCGCCGCGGCGCAGGCGTTTAGAACGTCTACTACCCTTTCATGCGAAACGTCCGGGTCGGCGAATATTATGACCGGCTGAGTTTCGAATATCTGAGTCAAATCGGTCAACATCGTCACCAATTCGGGGATATCCTTTGATTCCGGGCTGCCGTATTGTTTCTCATTCACCATAATACTGCCGTCCGACAGGACATTTACTATTACATCTTCCCCGATCTTTGCCTGTGTCTTGGTCGATACCGCCGGCAGATCTATGTTCAGCTCGGCCTCAGGCGCCGTAAAGCTGGAAGAACACATGAAGAATATCAGCAACAGGAACACGCAGTCGATCATCGGCGCCATCTGGAACCCGGGCTCTTCGTTACCGCCCTTAAAAAATCTCATTTTCCCGTCTCATTTTTTTGGCTCTTCCTGATAGGTAGCAAACGATATATCCCAGATCCCCGCCGCGGCGCAGGCGCTCAAAACATCGAGGACCCTGCTATGCGGGACAATTTTATCCGCCCTTATTACGATCGTTTGTTTTATCCCGGTCCCGGACAACACTTTCGCGAGTTGTTCGGGCTCGTATATATTCTGGTTCATGATTATCGCCCCGTCGCTTTTAATATTTATTGAAACCTTCTGCTCCGCTCCTTCAGCGGCCCGGGATTGGTCCGCAACGGGCAATTGTATACTTTCGATCGATTCCAATTGATGGAAACTGGATACGCACATGAAATATATCAGCAACAGGAATACGCAGTCGATCATCGGCGCCATCTGGAACCCGGGCTCTTCCTGCTCTTTTTTTGTGAATCTCATTTCTTTATCCCTTTGTCTTTCCGGCCAGCAACAGCGCGACCTCACTGGCATTGATCTCTATCTCCGTGGTTATCTCATTGGCCTTATTACGGAAATAAAAAAAGAAGGCCATAACCGGAATACCTACGATCAATCCGAACGCGGTAGTGATCAGGGCCTCGGCGACGCCTTTGGCCAATAACGTCGGCTTGCCCAACCCCGCCTGGAAGGCGATTACATTGAATGACGAGATCATACCAAAAACTGTCCCGAGCAGACCGAGCATCGGCGAGATCGTGCCTATCGATGAAAGGTAGCCGATCCTCTGCTGAAGGCTCGTTGCCTCCTTGACGCCTGACATGGTCATCGCATCCTGGATGATCTGTAATTCTTGGCCGTTTTTTTCGAGCCCTGCCTGGATGACATTGGCCAGGAAACCTTTTCTTAAGCTGCCTAAATTTATTGCCCCCTGTATATCCCCGTTCTTTATCGCCATCTTGACCGCCCCCAGATAATCAATCGGCAACATCTCGGATTTGCGCAATACAATGAACATTTCTATTATCAGGGCCACGCCGAACACCGAACATAATGCGATCGGGGGCATACACCAGCCGCCGGCTACCCATGTATCCCATAATGTCATGGCTTTCGGCGCGGACGTGGCGGCAGCATCTTCCGCCATCGCGGAAAACGCAAATAAAACCATCACCGACAACGATACAAAACCGATAATCCTCACCGCATTTTTACGTAGCATCTTTCTTCCCCCTTTCTTCTAACTTCTTTAGTTTAGCCTTCGATTTGCCGGCGAAGTCGCTTTTAGGAAATCCAGCTATTATCTCCCTATAAGTTACCAGCGCCTTTTCGCCTGCACCTAATTTCTCATAACATTCTCCGCTTTTAAATTTAGCATTCGCGACTAAATTACTCTTATCGTAATAAAGCACCTCTATCTTAAGGTAATTAACCAAAGCCTGCTCATATGCGCCTTGAGCAAAATAGGATTCCGCGCTTCCATAATAGGCATCGGGACGGCTTAATTCATCTTTTGAACGTATCACCGCGTCGTAAATTTTTATCGCGCTGTCATAATCGCCCTTTCCGGATAAAAGAGCCGCTAAGTTCATCCTGGCTTTATTTACCAATTTGGCGTCCGGATAATCACCGATGTAATCATTATAGAGCTCTATCGCTTTAGGGACATCGCCTGTCTTTACCTGGCAATCGGCTGCCTTAAAATAGGCATCCTCTCCCCAGTTAAACCCCCCATATTTTTGAATAGTCTTTAAATAGAGCGGGTAAGCCTGATCATATTTTTTAGCGAGATAATAATCCTCCGCTATACGGAAGAAATCCGGCATTTCTATCCTGAACTTATCTATATTCGCCAGCGGTACCACTATAATCGCTTTTGGTTCAGAGAGTTCTATGCTCAAACCGGACTTATCCGTTTTTAATATAGAACCTCTTATAACGTTGCCGTTTTTCAATATGATCTCGTCCTGCGCAAAAGATAAAGCGCACCTTAATAAAAGGCACATAAATAAAAACTTAAAAAGTAGTTTAAATTTTTTGACTGTCATTACTTTATTGACCTTAATCTCTCCTGCGCCTTTTTCGCTTCCTCCGTTTTAGGGTATTTGACTACGAGCTTCTCGTATAAAGCTTTTGCTTCCTGCTTGTTTCCCAGTTTGTCCTGGCATTCTCCGGCTTTAAGCAAGGACTCGGCGGCCAATTCTTCGCGATGCGGATATAGTATAGCAACCCGCTGGAAGTTTGGCAAGGACTCAGCATATTTTTTTTGCGCAAAATAGCTGTCGCCTAATTTGAAGAGGGCCTCGGCCGTTGTCTCATCCTTGTAATTATCGACGACATCTTTATAATATCTGACCGCTTCGCTAAAGATATCGCGATTATAATAGGAATTCGCGATCCCTAATTTGGCTCTGCTCGCATATTTTGTGTTGGGATATTTAAACATTAATTCGCTGAAATCTCCGGCTGCATCCTGCCATGACTTTAATTTTAGATACGCTTGTCCCCTCCCGAATAAAGACACTTCGGTCAGCGTATCATCTTTATATCTGGCTAAAATGTCGCTATAAAATTTAACGGCCTCTGAACTATTGTTTGCTTCGACTAAAATTTGGCCGATGGAATAAGCGGCATTTTCAGAAGGAGACGTATCTGAAAAATCATTATATGCCGACAGCATTTCCTGCACGGTCTTGGTGGCATGCGGCGAATCTCCGGAAATAAGGTAGAGATTTGCAAGGCAACTGTACAGTTCCGCCAAGATGGCTTTTTGCTGGGAATGTTTTTTCGCCAGCTCCTCGAAGGCCGCGATTCCTTCCCTGTATTTTTTCTGGTTCAAATAGATATTGTAAATACTATCTATGACTTCAACGGCTAATGGGCTGGTAGGATTCTTGTTTAAGAAGATCTTCAGTTCGTTCAATGCCTCATCCCGTTTTGAGGAATATAGATAGCTGATGCCCAGCCGATACGAAGCAGCTTCTATTGTTTCGCTTTGGGGATATTTCTCAACCAATTGCTTATAATACTCGGCGGCTTGAGCGTATTGCCTGTTATTAAAATATATATTCCCGATCTCATACGTAGTGGCCGACGCCAATTTGTTTTCCGGATAGCTCTCTATGAATTTTTTAAAATAGGCCAGCGCTTCACCGGACTCTCCCGACCGGGAATAGCACCACCCTATGTTATAAATCACATTATCTATATACTCCAACTTAGGGAACTTCTCCTCGATCATCTTATAGAGCTTCAGCGCCGAAGCGTAATTATTTTGAGTCGCGAAGATATACGCCAATCTAAAAGCGAAATGCGGCGCTGACGGCCCGTTCGGATACGTCTTGAGATATTCCTTATAGGCCTCTTCTGCCTTAGTATAGTCATTAAGGTAAAAGTGGCTTTCCCCTAATCTCGCCAGGCCCTTCTCGGTATACTCGGCCTCTTTGGATTCCGCAAGTTGCTTTTGATAAAATCCTATTGCCTCTTTATATTCGCCCTTTTCGTAAAAGGATTCCCCTATGAAGAAATTTATATTAAGTTTCCGCGCGCCCTCCGGGTCAAGGCGCGAGTAATCTTTATATGCCTGGGCCGCCTCGTCAACTTTTCTTTGTTTTAAATAAGTGATGACCAATAGATGGCACACATCCTTTGTCAATTTACTTTCGGGATATCTCTCCAGAAAATCCTCACATATTATCCGCGCCTCATATATTTTGCCCTGTTCATAATAAGCCAGCCCCGTTTGATACCGCGCGAGTTCTGCCAAATTTGCCTTTTCTCCGAAAATCTCGCTTTTGGGCTTTACGTTGCGGAAAAATTCTACCGCCTTAGAATAATTCTTGACCGTAAACGCGATCTCGCCCAGATTAAAATAGGTATCGTTGGCCAACTTTGAATCCTTGGGTATCGTCTTAAAAACATCTACCGCCCTTTTATATCTTCCTTGCTCTTTATAGATGCTGGCCAGCATAAACTTTGCGTCTAATGCCTTCTGATCGGTCGGATAGCGCTCGACCATTCTTTTAAAAAATGCGGCCGCTAAATCCCATTTATTCTGCTTATAATAAACCCATGCCTTGTTAAAAAGCACATCGGGCGCCTTGGCTAAATCCTTATTTAATAAGGAACTATAGATCGAATCCGCCAGGTCGTCCTTCCCCATCCTTAAATAACATTCTGCCAACCCAAACTGGGCCTTCGGTATTAAATCTTTTAAATATGCAAAGTCTTTGCCGATCCTCTTGAAATTCGCTTCCGCCTGTTGGTATTCACCGATCTCCAAAAAAGCGAGGGCCTGATCATAAATGGCATATGGGATGAATTTGCTATAAGGATATTTATCTATTAAGGTCTGAAAAGTTTTAATAGCGCTGTCGAATTCGCTATTATTTAAAAATTTTTCTCCGCGGGAAAATAGCTCGCTGTCTGTTTCGGCATTCGCTAAATTTATAACGGTTAGCGACAAGAAAGAAAATAATACTGCGAGTAATAAGGGCTTTACCATTGCCAATCTATAGTTTCGTCTTCCTTTTCATTTACCACCTCTTCCTTTACCACCTCTTCCTTCTTAATCTCTTCTTTAGATACCGTCAATTGGCCTCCCTCCCCGCCAAGGACCTCGACTTCTACATCATCGCAAAATATCGCACCTGAACCGCCTTGGGACGGTATGAATTCCAGGACCGCTCGTCCGTTTACCGCTTTTTCAGGAGCACTCCCCTGTACGGATATTAAATGCCAAGTATCGGCTGGCATGTTGCTGTCGAAATGGGGGCTCTGAACCGTATCCGGCCCCATGACGACACCATTTGTATCTAACCACTCTAACTTTATTATTTCGTATGAGCCGCCTTTGAGGCGGTCGCTGGTTGGGGTATACATATAACAACTGATTCGGTAGGTCTTGCCTTTTTCTATCGGCGCCGCGAAATTTTGATATATGCCGCCGCTCTCCCAATTCTTAAATGAATATTTTCCGGTATGGGCGGCTATATCTGAACGTTCATTATTTTGATGCAGCCATCGCATCCAGTATTTAATGCCATCGGCATCCTTACTCGCGACCGGATTCTTGTTTTCCAACGTATCTTCGAAGCTACTATTGAGGATAAAATTCTCCGCACGGGAAGGGGGAACAAGAAAAAAAGAAAGATAGCACAAAGCAATTAAAAATATTTTAAAACTATCTTTTAACATCGCCTGTCATCCTATTTACTTAAATATATCACACAAAATAACAAAAATAAAGGTATAAAATAATAATGATGCCCTCGTGGGAAAGGGCATCATTATTATGAACTACGTATTGTGAGCTACTTCTTTAAAATTTCTCTGAATTTCTGAGTTAAGGCGGGGACGACTTCATATGCGTCACCGACTATACCGTAGGTCGCCACCGAGAAGATAGGCGCGTTGGGATCTTTATTTATCGCGACTATTATATCCGAAGATGACATACCTGCCAGATGCTGGATCTGGCCTGATATCCCGCACGCGAAATAGACCTTGGGACATACGGTCTTGCCTGTCTGGCCGACCTGATGGGAATAAGGTATCCATTCGGCGTCTACCGCCGAACGCGACGCCCCGACGGCTCCGCCTAATACCTTGGCGAGTTCCTCAATAATCTTAAAACCTTCGGCCTTGCCAAGCCCTCTGCCGCCCGAGACTATTATATTGGCCTCGGCTAAGTTTACGGTCTCGGATATCTCTTCGATTATATCGATTAATTTGGTGCGTGAGGCGTATACGCTATCGGGATAGGTCTTCTTTATTATCTGACCTTTCCGCGATTTGTCTTCCGGCGCTTCCTTCATCACCTTGTGGCGTACAGTCGCCATCTGCGGACGATAATTTGTGCAAAGGATCGTAGCCATGATATTACCGCCGAACGCGGGACGCGTCTGGAGAAGAAGGCGCTTCTCTTTGTCGATATCTAATTTAGTGCAATCGGCGGTCAAACCCGTGTATACTTTAACCGCGATGCGTGACGCGAGCGACCTTCCGATAGAAGTAGCGCCGTAAAGGACTATCTCTGGTTTGAACTCTTTTATTAACTCGACTATTATATTTGTATACGGCTCGTCCTGATAATTTTTTACCCTCGGATCTTCCACCAGATAGATTTTGTCGGCGCCGCGCCAAAAGAGCTCCTCCGCCTTCTGCTGCATACCGTCGCCTATCAATACGCAGGCGAGTTCGGTGCCCAACCCATCGGCGAGTTTCCTTCCTTCTCCCAAGAGTTCGAATGCAACGCTCTGTACTTTACCTTTCTTCTGCTCGCCGAATACCCAGACGCCCTTGTAGGCGCTCAAATCCGCTTTCGGCTGGACCTTACAGATAGTAAGCTCTATCGCCTTGAACTTGCACGTCGCCACACACGCGCCGCATAACGTGCACTTCCCGAAATCGATGACGGCCTTTTTGTCCTGCATGGTTATCGCGCCAAACGGACAGCTCTTAACGCACAACGTGCATCCCGTACATTTATCCAGTAATATACGTATGGAACACTCTTGAGGATTATTCTGTTCGGCCATTTTATGTCTTACCCGCTGAAATTACGACGTCCTTCAACGCCTCTACAAGTTTATTTACCACTTCCTGCGTCTCGCCCTGCAATATTTGTCCGCCTGCCCTCTTCTGAGGAACAAATATCTTGTCTACGACCGTGGGAGAACCCTTCAAGCCGAGTTTACCGGGCTCAGCGGTTATGTCCTTGGCGGCAAGTTTAACGACGGGTGCCTGTTTCGCGCGTATTTTTCCTTTGAGTGAAGGCATCCGCGGTATATTTATCTCTTTTACGACGGTAATCAGACAAGGAAGCGGCGTCTCGATGATCTCATAACCTTCTTCGGTCATACGTTCGAATCTGGCCATGCCCTCCTTTATCTCCTCCGTCTTCTTCACGTAGGTAACCTGCGGTATATCAAGCTGTGCCGCGATGCCGGGGCCGACTTGCGCCGTATCTCCGTCTATGGCCTGCTTTCCGCAGATTATCAAATCGTATTTGCCTAATTTCTCGATTCCCTTCGCGAGCGTATAACTGGTAACCCACGTATCGGCACCGGCGAAGGCCCGATCCGACATTAGGATTATCTCGTCCGCGCCCATCGAGACCGCTTCGCGCAGCGCTTCCTGCGCCTGATCGGGCCCCATCGTAATGACGGTAACTTTTCCGCCCAACTTCTCCTTTATCCTTAAGGCTTCCTCGATAGCATACATATCAAAAGGATTGACTATCGACTGTACGCCTTCGCGCATCAAAGTATTCGTCTCGGGATTTATCCTGATATCCTGCGTATCGGGGACCTGCTTTATACAGACTATTATATTCATTTTTTCAGACGTTCCTTGATCAACTCTAGCGCTATCACGGAGCGCTGTATCTGGTTTGTGCCTTCATATATCTGGGTTATCTTGGCGTCGCGCATATACTTCTCGACCGGATAATCGCGCATATAACCGTATCCGCCGAATATCTGGACCGCGTCGGTAGTTACTTTCATCGCCGTATCGGAAGCGAAGAGCTTTGCCATCGCCGATTCTTTAGCGACATCCTTGACGCCGGCATCCACCATCCTTGCCACCGCGTAAGTCAACGCGCGCGCGGCTTCCGTCTCGGTCGCCATATCCGCGAGCATAAATTGCACGCCCTGAAAGCCCGATATCGGCTTTCCGAACTGCTTTCTCTCGCGCGAATACTTTACGGCGTGGTCAAGCGCTCCCTGCGCGATGCCGACCGCCTGCGCGGCGACCCCCGGACGCGACTTATCGAAGGTGTGCATCGCGACTATGAATCCCATGCCTTCGCGCCCCAGCAGATTTTCTTTCGGCACCTTGCACTCGTTAAAGATGAGTTCCCGAGTAGACGAGGCGCGTATCCCCAATTTCTTCTCTTTCTTTCCGAAATCAAAACCCGGCGTACCCTTCTCTACTATAAAAGCGCTGGCACCCCTCGCGCCCTTTGCCCTGTCTGTCATCACGATAACCGTGTATACCTCGGCTTCACCGCCGTTTGTTATCCATTGCTTGGTGCCGTTTAATATATAATGATCTCCTTCTTTTCTTGCCGTCATGGCTATGGCGCCGGCATCAGAGCCTGCACCCGCTTCAGTCAGTCCGAAAGCCGCAAGTTTTTTTCCGCTTGCTATATCCGGCAGATATTTTTGTTTCTGCGCGTCATTGCCGAATAATATTATAGGATATGTCCCCAGCGCCGTCGCCGCGAAAGATATCGCGATTCCGCCGCAAGCCCGCGAGAGTTCCTCGGTCACAAGGCAGAGCTCCATAGCGCCGCCGCCCATCCCGCCGTATTTTTCCTCTATATATACGCCGCAGAGGTCGGTTTCCGCGAGGATCTTTATTATAGGCCACGGGAACTCCTCTTTCTCGTCATACTCGGCCGCGACCGGGGCAACCTTCTCGACCGCGATCTTGCGCGCCAAGTCGCGTATCATCACCTGTTCTTCAGTTAATAAATAGTCCATTTTCGCTCCTAATTGTATTTTAGGATAGGAACTTCTTGACCGCGATGCAGGCATTATGCCCACCGAAACCAAAGGCATTAGAGATCGCCACGTTGACCTTGGCCTTCCTCGCCTTATTGGGGACATAATCCAGATCGCATTCCGGATCCGGAGTCTCGTAATTAATAGTAGGAGGAATTATATCCTCCTTGACCGCAAGCGCGCTGGCAATAAACTCAACCCCGCCTGCCGCGCCCAAGAGATGGCCGGTCATTGATTTGGTGGAACTTATCGGTATTTTATATGCGTACTGACCGAATACTTTCTTTATGGCCAATGTCTCTATCTTATCATTAAGCTTTGTCGAGGTACCGTGGGCGTTTATATATGAGACTTCTTCCAGTTTTATGCCGCCGTCTTTCAGCGCGAATCTCATGCACGCGGCAGCACCCTCTCCGTCCGGATCCGGTGCCGTCATATGATAGGCGTCGCCTGACATGCCGTAACCCGCCACTTCCGCGTAAATATTAGCGCCGCGCCTTTGCGCGTGTTCCAAAGATTCAAGTATCGCGATACCGCTGCCCTCTCCCATCACAAATCCGTCACGGTCCTTGTCAAAAGGACGGCTCGCGTGTCCGGGGTCGTCGTTTCTGGTTGAAAGCGCCTTAAGGGCGCAGAAACCTCCGACGGCCGTCTCGATTATCGCCGCCTCGGTCCCTCCGGATATCATCACGTCGGCATATCCGTGTTGTATTATCCTGAATGCCTCCCCGATTGAGTGATTGCCTGTCGCGCAGGCGGTGGCGATACATGAATTCGGCCCTTTTATTCCCAGCGTAATCGAGATCTGTCCCGGCGCCATATTCACGATAAGCATCGGGATGAGGAGCGGGGCCAGCCTCGAGGGACCTCTTTCATGCCAGACGATGGACTGGTCCTGGATTATCTTTAATCCGCCTATGCCGGAGCCGACTATGACGCCTATACGGTAAGGGTCTTCCTTGGATATATCAAGTTTGGCGTCTTCGACCGCCATTATGGCCGAACATACCGCAAACTGGACAAAACGTTCCATTCTTCTTAATTCTTTGGCATTGGTTATATGTCTGGAAGGATCGAAGTTCTTTGCTTCGGCTGCGATCTGGCAGTCGAACCCGGTGGGATCAAAATGTGTCATTCTTCCTACTCCGCTCTTTCCTTCAAGGAGGGCCTTCCAAAACTCATCCTTGGAATTTCCCAGCGGAGTAACGGCGCCTAAGCCGGTTACTACTACTCTTCTTTTTTCCATTAATATCGATTTTAGGCCTTGGCGCCTGATTTTTCTTCTATGTATTTTATGGCTTCGCCGACGTTGGTCATCTTCTCGGCGTCTTCATCCGGGATCTCGAGCTTGAATTCCTCTTCCAGCGCCATGACGATCTCTACCGTATCCAGCGAATCGGCGCCCAGGTCATCGATGAATGTCGCCTGGGGGGTCACTTCCTCCAATTTTACACCTAACTGCTTGGCTATTATCTCCCTTACTTTATCTCCAACAGCTGACATGTCTTTGACTCCTCCTTTTCAAATGAGCACACGACTTACGGAACGACAGTGACGTAAGTTGTTCTCCATAGAGTCGCTACTCTGTGCGTGCGAATTTGACCCCCGTCGCTTTGCTTCGCAAAGCGAAGCAGCGGGGGTAAGTTCGGACACATAAGTTATGTCGTTTATAATGGTTAAACAAAAACTCCATAACTTATGTCCTCACTTACATCACCATTCCGCCGTCGACTTGAATAACCTGGCCCGTTATATAGGACGACGTGTCCGATGCCAAAAACAGAGCCGCCTTCGCCACATCGATTGCCTTGCCGAATCTATTTAAAGGGATCAGGGTGAGCATCTGGGATTTTACATCGTCTGCCAGCTTCGCCGTCATATCGGTCTCTATGAAACCGGGCGCTATCGCGTTGACGTTGACATTGCGTGAGGCTAATTCCTTCGCCACGCTCTTAGTTAGAGCGATTATACCGGCTTTGGACGCGGCGTAATTGGCCTGACCGGCATTGCCAATAATCCCAATTATCGATGCGATGGAAATTATCTTGCCGTATCTTTGTTTCATCATAACCTTCGAGACGCTCTTGGTGCAATTAAATGTGCCCTTTAGGTTTACGGCGATGACCGAGTCGAAATCCTTCTCGCTCATCCTGACAATGAGACTGTCTCTGGTTATGCCTGCGTTGTTTACGAGTATATCAATTTTCTGAAATTTGTCAAGGATTTTGTTGATCATGTCCTCTACCTGTGCCAAGTTAGTGACATCGACGATAAAACCCTCGGCGCGCCGTCCCAAAGCCTCTATCTCCTTCTTGGTCGCGTCAAGGGCTTCCTGATTGACATCACAGATGGCGATATCCGAACCCTCCTGAGCGAAGAGAAGCGCCATATCCCGCCCTATCCCCCTTGCCCCGCCGGTTATTAAAGCAACTCTGTCCTTTAAAATCATCTTTTCCTCCTACCCGATGACCTCTTTTACGGCCGCGATATCAGCCGGATTTTCCATGTTATAAGTCTCAAGGGCAGGGTCGATCCTGCGCAAGAGCCCCGAGAGAACCTTTCCGGGCCCGACCTCGATAAACCTTCTGACCCCCTGCCCCGCCAGGTACCTTATCGAGTCCTCCCATAGTACCGATGATTTGACCTGGGAGACCAGATTATCCTTTATCTCTTGGGGCATAACTTCATATTTGGCGCTGACATTTGTCACTATCTTTATCTTCGGCGCTTTTACTTCTATATTATCGAGCTCCGCTTTTAATCTGTCCGCGGCAGACTGCATCAAACTCGAATGGAAGGCGCCGCTTACATCCAAAGGTATGACCCTCTTTGCCCCTCTATGCTTCGCCAATTCCGAGGCCGCCTCCACTTTCTCTTTAGTGCCCGAGATGACGACTTGTCCGGGACAATTTACATTGGCCACCTCGGCCCCTGTCTCCATGCAGACCTTCCTTGCCTCCTCGACAGACAATCCGATAACGGAAGCCATGGTACCGGGATTCTGCCGCGACGCTTCTTCCATAAACTGGCCGCGTTTACGCACAAGAGAAACGGCGTTCTCGAATCCTAACGAACCCGAGCATACCAAAGCAGTATACTCACCGAGGCTTAATCCCAAGACTGCAGCCGGAGAGATGGGTGAAGATAAGGCCAACTCCAGTGACCTTAGAGCGGCTATTGAAGTCACTAAAATAGCGGGCTGGCATATGTCCGTTCGGGTCAATTCTTCTTTGGGGCCTTCAAAACAAATTTTGGCGACATCAAACCCCAAGACATTGTTCGCTTTTTCGTAGATTACTTTCGCGGCGGGAAATCCTTCGTATAGTTCCTTCCCCATGCCGACATATTGGGCACCCTGGCCCGGAAAGATCAGGGCGAGGTCTACCATTTGATGACGCTGGAACCCCATACAAAACCGCTGCCGAAGGCCACCAAGAGGACGGTATCGCCCTTCTTAACGCGGCCCTCATTGACCGCTTCGCACAGGGCTACTATAGCCGAGGCGGCCGACATGTTGCCGTACCTATCCACGTTCACAAATACCTTTTCCATCGGAACGCCGACCCTCTTGGCTACCGCTTCGATTATTCTGATGTTCGCCTGATGAGGTATAACGCAATCTACGTCCTTGGGGCTAAGGCCCGCTTTCTTCAGCGATTTATGAGCTGCATTGGCCATTACACGAACAGCGTATTTAAATACGTCGTTTCCCTGCATCTTCAAAGAGTGCATCCCCTCGCTTACCGTCTTATGCGAGGTGGGCATACGTGAACCGCCGGCGGGAAACATCAAAAGGTCGCTTTTATTCCCATCAGCCCCTAGGTACGAGGAGATTATCCCGCCTGACTTCACCGGAGCGACGACCGCGGCGCCAGCCCCGTCTCCGAATAAGACGCAGGTGGACCTGTCCTTCCAATCTATGAAACGCGACAGTAGTTCTACGCCGATGACCAATACATTATTATAAGTGCCGCTTGCGATAAATTGCTGGGCGATAACTAAACCGTGTATAAAACCGGAGCAGGCGGCGTTGATATCGAAACAAGCGGCATTGGCCGCGCCTATTTTGGCCTGGACAAAACAACTGGTGGCCGGAAACTGCATATCCGGCGTTATCGTAGCGAGGACTATCAACTCTACGTCCTCGGGAGCTAACTTAGCGTTCCTTAGCGCCTGCTTGGCCGCATTTGCGGCCAGGTCAGAGGTCACCTCTTTGGGGTCGGCGATACGGCGTTCGGCTATGCCGGTACGGGTCATTATCCATTCGGGCGAAGTATCGACCATCTTCTCGAGGTCAGTGTTGGTCAGGACTTTTTTCGGCAGATATGAACCGAGGCCGATTATCCCTGCCCTTCTTACCTGCTTTTTGATATATTTAACTTTTTTAGTAACCATATCAAAAGGCCTTTATCGCCTCCATAATATGTTTGTTTACCTGATGTTCGACGAATTCTCCGGCGACCCTTATAGCGTTCTTTATCGCTTTTGCCGAGGAACGTCCGTGGCTGATTATACATATGCCGTTGACCCCTAAGAGCGGAGCCCCGCCGTATTCGGCATAGTCTATTTGTCTCTTTACCGCTTCAAAAGCCGACGCGCTCAAGAGGCCTCCGAGCATCCTTAATGGGTCCTTCTTCAATTCTTCCTTTATAAACGAAGCGATGATACCCGCTATCGATTCGGCAACCTTCAGAACCACGTTTCCCGTATAGCCGTCGCATACGACTACGTCGAATTTGCCGGCGAAGATGTCCCTTCCTTCGGCATTACCCTGAAAATTGAATTTGCTTAATTCCAGAAGCCGGTGCGTCTCCTTCAAAAATTCCGGCCCTTTGGAAGATTCCTCCCCTATGTTCAAGAGGCCTATCACGGGATTTTTCTTTTTGAGAATATATTTCGCGTATACCTCACCCATCAAACCGAAAGTAACAAGGTGTTCCGCCTCGGGATTTATCGTCGCCCCCACATCTATCATTAGTACGGGGCCCTTAAGAGAGGGTACAAGCACCGCTATGCCCGGGCGTTCCACGTTTTCAAGCCGCTTCAGGGAAAGCATCGCCGCGCTTACGAATGCGGCGGTATTGCCGGCAGAGACCACCGCATCCACTTTTTTTTCTTTCGCTAGTTCGGCTGCGACCCATATAGAAGAGTCTTTCTTGGCGCGGACACTTACCGCGCCCGGCTCATGCATATCTATCACCTCGGAGGCATGATGGACGCTTATAGAAGAAGGCACTGAAGGAAGTTTCGATAATTCTGCTTCGATCTTTGAGCGCTCGCCCACTATAACGATATCAAAACCATATTCCAAAGCAGCCGTAACCGCGCCCTCGACTACTACTTGAGGCGCGTAGTCACCGCCCATTCCGTCAACAGCGATCCTCATCTCTTCTTCTCTTTCTTAACCTTTATGTCCACCACTTTGCGTCCCTTATAATACCCGCAGGCGGGACAGATATGGTGGGGTCTTATTAACGTAAAACATTGTGGGCATTTAGTAAGTTGGGGACTAGACAGGGCCTGATGGGTCCTTGATTTATCTCTTCTCGCTTTTGAATGTTTTCTCTTGGGCAAAGCCATTTATTTATTCCTCCTTGATTGTGTTACCTTTCGATTCACTCCATTTTTGAGAATCCGATTTATGGCCGCAGGAACCTTCGTTAAGGTTCTTTCCGCAGACCGGGCAAAGGCCCTTGCAATCCTGCCTGCAGAGCGGCTTTAAGGGGCACTCCAAGACTATCTCCTGCCTTATATCATCGGTCAGATCAAGGCTTGTCTTCCCCTTGACGTCGTAACTTAAATCGAAGTCCTTCTTAAAATCTATCCTGTCCGGCGAAAGGCACCGTGCGCAGGTTATCTCAAGCTTACCCTTTGTCGTTATGCGGGCATAAACCTCGTCTTTATCTCTCGAGATAAATGCCGATATGTCGACCGGTGAAACAAATCTCAAATCATCCCTTGCCAGATCCAGGGCGCCCGCGCCCTGACTTTCCGTCAATTCCAAGCCGTCTTTGGGTATATCGTTTATCTTTATCTTCATCTTAGTTTTTTAGCGAGCGCCTTCGTGACGAACCCCGGGACAAACGCCTTGACATCTGCCCCAAGCGCAAACGCCTCCTTTATGAGTTTAGACGAGAGATAACAATATGACTCCGACGGCATCATAAAGATAGTCTCTATGTCCTGCGCCAGTTTCCTGTTGGTAAGCGCCATCTGGAACTCATACTCAAAATCAGAGATCATGCGCAGGCCACGTATCATAACAGAGGAACCCTTCTTCCTGACATAGTTAACGACCAGACCGTCAAAATCCTCAATGACGACACCCCTTATCCCCTTTGTCGCCTCTTTGAGCATGCTGACACGCTCCTGCGCCGTGAAGAGGGGGCCCTTATCCGCATTGCGGGCGACGGCGATGATAACCGTGTCGAATATCTTAACGGCCCGCTTTATAAGGTCGATATGACCGTAAGTTACGGGGTCAAAAGTCCCCGGATAGACCGCCTTTAATCCCATAGAGTATTATTCCTTGCGGTAAAAAGAAATTTCCGTATCGCCATATCTGGCGTTGCGGAAAAGTGTTAATTCGCCTGCCTTGGCGGGCAGTTCATCATGCTTAGAGTGCTCGACAATTACGATGCCAGTTTTTGTTAATATATCACATTCGCCAAGCAAAGACAAGGATTTTTTCGCTATAGATTTGTAGTATGGCGGGTCGAGGAATATGAGGTCGAAACCGGCGGTATGAGCGAATTTCGCCATAACCGTCAGAGAGTCAGCATAGATGATGGCTATCTCGCCTGTCTCGGAGAGCTTAAGCGCCTGCAGGTTATCCCTTATCGCCGCAACCGAGGCGCGGCTATTGTCCACAAAGACACAGGAACCGGCTCCCCGGCTTAAGGCCTCTAAGCCGAAAGCCCCCGAGCCGGCGTACAGATCCAGAACTCTTGCGCCTATTACCTTCTCTCCTAGTATATCGAATACGCTCTTGCGCACATTATCAAGAGTCGGCCTTATCCCGCCCGGCGCCTTGATTATCCTGCTCTTGAATGCTCCGCTTGTTATTCGCATACTGCCTCGTTCCTCCTCACCCTTGCCCTCTCCCCAGAGGGGAGAGGATTAAGGTGAGGGGATTTTCTCTGAGAATTTACGTTTTATGATCTCTTTGAGCTGTTTATGGTTCGGCAAAGATAGATCACCATCACAATTGATCAGATTGAATGCTTCTTTTCGGGCAGCCTCGAGCTGCCTTACGTCGGAGACGAGGTTCGCGTATCGCAACTCCGGAAGGCCGTGCTGTCTAATCCCGAAGAACTCGCCCGGGCCGCGTATCTGGAGGTCCTCCTCGGCTATATTAAAACCGCTGGTCGTGCTTATAAGCGCCTTGAGCCTCTTCTTGGCCTGTTCCGATTCCGTCTCGGACAAAAGGATGCAATATGAACGCTGGTTGCCACGGCCTATTCTTCCGCGCAATTGATGCAACTGGCTTAAACCGAACCTCTCAGGATTCTCTATCAGCATGACAGAGACGTTGGGATTGTCTATACCGACCTCTATAATCGTGGTCGAGACCAGTATCTGCACCTTTCCGTCCTTGAAATCATCCATGACGCGTTCCTTTTCGCTGTCCTCCAGCCTGCCGTGGACAAGGCCAACTTTAAACTTGGGGAATATTTCTCTCTTAAATTTTTCATACATATCTGTAGCCGCTTTTCCGCCGGAGGCGGACCCGCCTCTGGCGGGGAGACCTTTGTCCTTCTTTTTTTCGATAATCGGATAGACTATGAACGCCTGCCGTCCGGCTGAGACCTCCTGAGCTATGAATTTATATATTCCCTGCCGCCTCTCTTCCCCGACCCAGTATGCTTTAGGCGGTATCCTGCCCTCAGGCATCTGGTCTAACACCGAGAGGTCAAGGTCGCCGTAAAGGGTCATCGCGAGGGTACGCGGTATTGGGGTGGCCGTCATAAAAAGGACATCCGGATTCGAGCCTTTCTCTTTCAGGCTAGAGCGCTGGTCAACGCCGAATTTGTGCTGTTCATCTATAACAGCGAGGCCCAAATTTTTAAACTTAACACCCTCCTGTATCAAGGCATGCGTCCCGACGATGATATTCGCGGTGCCGTCTTCCACCATCCTGCTTGCTTCCTCCCGCGATTCACCGATGACCGCGTTAGTCAATAAAACGATATTGATCCCCAAAGGCCTCAACAAGCCGTTAAGGTTGTTAAAATGCTGCCGCGCCAGTATCTCTGTCGGCACCATTAAAGCGCCCTGATAGCCGTTCTGGACGGTCAGAACAAGGGCATATGCGGCGACTATCGTCTTACCTGAGCCGACATCTCCTTCCAGGAGCCGGTTCATCGGCTTGGGACTTGCCATGTCCTTCTCTATATCCTCTATCGCTTTCCTTTGGGCATCGGTCAATCTAAACGGGATCAACATTTTAAAGGATCCCAATAATTCTCCGCCGACCTTATGAGCTATACCGCCATCGGCCTCTTTTATCTTCGTCTTGCGCAACGCCAATGCCAGTTGCAGAATAAAAAATTCATCGAATACTACCCTCTCGTAAGCCGCCTGCCTTAATGCCTCGGCCTCGGGGAAATGCAAATTTCCGATGGCCTGCTTTAGGTCCAATAACTTATGCCGCGCGCGTATCTCGGAGGGAAGCGCCTCATCGACTTCATCTAAATATTTATCCAGAGCATTCTTCATTATGGAGCGCAACCCTCTGTTGCTTAACCCCTCGGTAAGGGGATATATCGGGACTATCCTGCCGGTATGTATCGTCTCTTTCCCCTCTTCCGTTATGATCTCGAACTCGGGCGCGGTTATCTGAACATCTTTATATATCTCGACCTTGCCGTAAAGTATTATCTTGTCACCGGACTTAAACCAATTCTTCATATACGGCTGGTTAAACCATACGGCATATATGGCCCCGGTTTCGTCGCCGACCTTGACCCTGAATATGCTTTTGCCTTTCCCGATACGGTGGCCGCCCAGCGTGAGTATCTCGCCCTTGACGGTCCCGTATTCTCCGATCTTGACCTGCGATATCGGTTTGAATTTGCTTCTGTCCTCGTATCGGCGCGGGAAATGATATAACAGGTCCTCGACGGTTTCTATCTCAAGGCGTTTTAACGTCTCGGCCCTCGCCGGCCCGACACCTTTGACATAGCGGACGGGAATCTCGTTTAAGCGTTGTTTTTTAGTGTTGATGTTTAAGCCCTGATATGTTATCATTATAACCTTAATAATACAGCAAGGAGGAATTTATGTCAAAGGTATGCGATATATGCGGGAAACGCAAGTGGGCGGGTAAAGTAATTAAACGGCGCGGTATGGCCAAGAAAGATGGCGGTGTCGGCCGTAAGATAACCGGAAGAAGCATAAGAACGTTTAAGCCAAACCTGCAAAAGCTCAAAGTCAACCTTAACGGGGTCATTAAGACCATAAAGGTCTGCACCGCGTGTATCAGATCTGGCAAGATAACCAAAGCTTAAATCTGAAGGTCCTTGATCACTAATTGTATATTCTCATGCCCCTGCCAGGTATTCACCGAAGGAGTGAAAGCCAAGGAAAAATTTCGCGGGGCGGGGTCTAATTTGAAATTGAAGGCCTTCTTAAATCCTACTGCCTCATAAGTAAGCTTGCCATCAGTAACCCACAACTTAAGCGTGTTAGCGGTCAATATCTTCGGCTTTGTCTTCAGCGATAGGCCTCTTACGGCGAAGACGGGCTTGGGATTACCTACCCCGTAAGGCTCCAATAACGCCAATTCCTTGACAAATTTCATGGTCAAGTCACTCAAGGAGATCTCGGCATCTATCTCAAGCCGCGGTATCAGATCGAGCGGTTGCAGGACCTCGCTCGCTACCGAATTGAACCGCTCACGGAATACGTCGATATTATCTTTTGAGATGGTAATACCCACGGCATGCTTATGCCCGCCGTACTCGACTAAATGTTCTTTGCATTTGGACAGCGCCTCAAATAGATGAAAATTCCTTATGGACCGCCCGGAGCCCTTGCCGATATCCTCGTTAAACGCGACTAAGATCGTCGGCCGGTAAAACTTCTCGACGAGCCGCGAGGCGACAATGCCTATCACTCCCGGATGCCATTTATCGCTTGAGACCACTATCACTTTATGGCTCTTGAAATTGACTTCGCGCTCGACCTTTGATACCGCCTCTTTCAGGATCGTTTCTTGCATGGCCTGACGCTCGCGGTTATCCCTATTCAGCCCTTCAGCCAGAGTCCTGGCTTCTTCGGCATCTTCGGTAAGCAATAATTTCAGCGACTGTAATGATGAACTTACGCGGCCCGAGGCGTTTATCCTCGGCCCCAGTATAAAACCGACCGTATCCGTATAAAATTCCTTCTTCTTGCCGACGCCGGCGGCTTCGATAAGGGCGCGTAATCCTGTTTTACGCGTATTCGCCAGATCCTTCAATCCGTGCTTGACCAATATCCTATTTTCGCCGGTAAGCGGCGCCACATCCGAGATAGTCCCAAGCGCAACAAGGTCGAGATTATCTTCAGGCGCCTTTAAGGCCTGAGTCAATTTGAAGACAAGCCCTACGCTGGCCAGATACTTATAGGGATAATCGCAGTCAGGCCGCAACGGGTTTATTACGGCGACGGCGTCAGGAATGACGCCTTCAAGCGGCTGGTGATGGTCTAGGATTATGCAGTCTATATTATGCTTCTTAAGATAACCTGCTTCCTCTACGGCGGTTATACCGCAATCGACAGCGATCACTAAATCCGCGCCGTTATCCTTCGCCTTCTTTAACGCCTCAAGATTAAGGCCGTAGCCTTCCTTGACGCGGTCCGGGATATAGTAACTAAGCCGTGCGCCGTATCCTTTCAATGTCAGGAATAAAAGCGCGGTCGCGGTCAGGCCGTCCACATCGTAATCGCCGTATATCAGGATCGATTCCTTTCTCTTGACGGCGGATTTGATCCTCTCGACGGCTTTGTCCATATCCTTCAGGAGGAAGGGATCGTGGAGATAGGAAAGGTCACAGGAAAGAAAACTGCGCGCGTCTTCAACGGTAGATACGCCGCGCTTCAAGAGCAGGTGCGCTAAGAGGGGCGAGATATTTAACGCCTTATGCAAGCCCTCGCAGGCCTGCATCTTAAACGAGTTTATCTCCCATGCCGTCTGCATCTTAGGCAGGCTCTATATGTACCATCACATCCGTCACGCCGGGGAACTTCTCGCGAAGAAGTTTCTCTATGGCGGTCGAGAGGTCGTGCGCTTTTCCGACCGGCATATCTTTATCGACGGTGATATGTAGATCGATGTGTATATCGTCGGACCTTCCCCGGGTCCTTATCCTGTGGCAACCTATTATCTCGCGCATACCCGAAAGGCAATCTTTGATATTCTGGGCATCTATGACGGCATAATCACATAAGACCCTTGAGCTGTGTTTTGTTATATCCCAGCCGACATATCCGATAAGAAGCGATATTATGATGCCGGCGATGACGTCGACGACCGGGATGCCCATCCTCACACAGATCAAACTGACGATAACCGATAAAGAGGCGAAGATGTCCGAAAATGTATGCATTGAATCCGCGACCAAAAAATCGCTCCTCAATTGTCTGCCTTTTCTGTATTCGTATATCATAACGCCGATATTTACCGATAAGGTGGCTCCCATTACTACGAAACTTAAAATGTTCGCCTCCGGATTTATCAGGTGTCTGTGAAAGAGCCGGTGTACAGATTCCTTCATGACGTTAAAAGCTATCAAGAATAAAACTAACGCGATCGCCATAGAGGCAAGTGTCTCGTATTTCCTGTGGCCGTAGGGATGGCCGACATCCCTCGGCCTTGCCGCGACAGAGATGCCGATAAGCCCGATTATATTGGAAGAGCCGTCAGAGAGCGAATGCAGGCCGTCGGCAAACATGGCCAGAGAATTCGTGATGTGGCCGTAGATTATCTTGGCGAGGGCGACACCCCAGTTTAAGGCGAGGATCCAGATCAGTATCTTCCGTATCTGGATATATTTGACATCGGTCATTTTTTCTTTCTTCCCTGGAACGCCAATACAAGCGGGCTGGCGATATAGACGGTCGAATAAACACCGCATATAAAACCTACCAACAGGGTGAACGCGAAATTACCCAATACCTCTCCGCCGTACAAAAAGATCGCGAGGACCATCATTAGCGTCACGCCGGAAGTCAGAATGGTCCTGCCCAGAGTTTGGTTGACGCTTAAATTTATAATTTCGGTTAAGCTCAACTTTTTGTTAAGGCGCAGGTTCTCTCTTACCCTGTCGTATATTACGATGGTGTCGTTCATGGAATAACCGGCTATGGTCAGGAATGCGGTGACGCTCAAGAGGTCTACGGCCCTGTTTGTGACTGCCAATAGGCCTAAAGCCACCAGGACGTCATGGATGAGGGCGATGACGCCGGCCGCGGCGAAATTAAAATGCTTAAACCTGAAGGCCACGTAAATTAAAATACCGAGTAAAGACCATATGATGGCGTGAATGGCCTTGGTCTTCAGGTGCGTCCCGGCTACCGGGCCGACATGCTCTATCCTGAGTATCTGGATATCCTGATCCGGAAAGACCTCTTTTAATTTCTTCGTCATCTCACTTGTCTTATCGGCTGCTGTCCTGATAAGCACCACACGGGGATTGTCTTTAAACTGCTGGATGGAAGCGTCCTCAAGGCCCAGTTCCTTTAAGACCTTCCGTACATTATCCATCGCAGGGGGTGTTGCGAACATGTATTCCTGTAGCTGCCCGCCTGAAAAATCTATGCCGTATGCCTTATCTTTTTTGCCGAAGAAAGTAAACAGACCTAAACCGATCACGATAAGCGAGGCGGCGTAAAAGATCTTTCTCTTCCCGATAAAGTCGATCTTCGTATTCTTTATAAGCTGCAGCATCGGCAATGACTTTAATAAACCGGCATTAATAAGGCCTTCAAATATGACCCTTGTCACTACTATAGCGGTGAACATACTCGCGAGAAGGCCGATGGTCAAGGTCACCGCGAAACCCCTTATCGGGCCGGTGCCGAACTGGAACAAGAATAACGCCGCTATCAACGTCGTCACGTTAGAGTCGAATATAGCGGTGAAGGCCTTGTCGTAACCTAACCCCAGCGCCTGACGTAACGGTTTTCCCGAAGACGACTCTTCCCTTATGCGTTCATAGATAAGGACGTTAGCATCAACCGCCATGCCCAAGGAAAGTGCTATGCCCGCGATACCGGGCAGCGTCAATGTCGCGGAGACACCCGGGACTATATACGGCAGAAAGGCCAAACATCCCAGTGTAAACAGGAGGTTAAGCAAAAGCGCCATATTGGCGACAAGGCCCGCAAAAAGATAGTAAGCCGCCATAAATATAAAAACAAGTGCGCCGCCTACAAGGCTCGCCTTGACGCCTTTATTTATCGAATCCTGCCCCAGTAAAGGGCCAATCGTCCTCTCTTCCTCTACATACATGGGTGCCGGTAAAGCGCCTGTCCTTAAAACCAATGAAAGGTCCTTAGCCTGCTCAACTGTAAATCGTCCGCTGATCACCGCCTCACCCGACGGTATCGCCTCCCTTATGACCGGGGCAGATTGCACTTTACCGTCTAAGACTATGGCAAGCCGCCTTCCGACATTCTCACCGGTTATCTTGGCGAATTTCTTGGCGCCTTCGGCGTTTAATTCCACGCCGACCTGCGGCTCATTGAATCCGCTTTGCTCAAAATGTATGGTGGCATTCAAAATAGCCGCGCCGGTCAGGACCGCCTGCTTCTCCAAAAGCAACGGCTCATTGTCTTCCTCGGCATACTTAAGCTCGTAACCGTCGGGCACGTTCCCCGCTAAGGCTTGCTTTAATTTTTCCGGGTCCTCCGATACAAGCTTAAACTCAAGAAGCGCTGTCTGGCCTATAATCCCCAGCGCGCGATCCCTGTCGGTGACGCCGGGCAACTGCACCACTATCTCGTCTTTTCCCTGCCTCTGAATAGAGGTCTCTCTTACGCCGAACTGGTCAATCCTGTTCCTTATGACCTCTATTGCGCGGTCGGCGGCGTCTTCTCTGTCCTTGACGGGGATACGACTTGTATCGACCTTAAGCAGAAGGTGCATACCGCCTTTTAAGTCGAGGCCTAATTTTATCTTACCCTCTTTTACTACCTTTCCCTCTTTGTCTTTAATATCAAATGGCGGATAAATAAGCCATAAAGAGGCCCCGACCAAGACAAGAATAAGCAAGACCTTCCAGATATAACCTCTGTTCATCTTCCTCTCCTATAGAAGCCTTACATTGTTAATGACCAGACTAAAACGGCAGCCTAAAAATTTCGCGGCATGCTGGCACATGATCATCCTGGATAAAAATATCTCGAAATACTCCATTACCTGCGATACCTCGGTATCTATGATGACCTCGAGGGTTATCGTCTTTTCCTTCTTGTTGACCCGGACAAAAGACTTTTTCGCCGCGTAATTGACCCTGTCATGTATATCGAATGAGATCATGTGAGGATTGCGGACGCGCGAGTGGTGCACATCGGACTTATCAGCCAGTATCAGGGCCGCCGCGATAGTACTTACCGGGACGCCTTTTTCTTCCTCATGGTTTCCGATCGCGCCCATTATGCTCGCGATCTCGAGCGGATCCATCTCCATATCTTTTAATATGGAATTGACTAAAAGGGCGCTGCCCTCGCCGTGGTCGTATCTGCCGATAAGATTCCCGACATCATGCAGATAGCCGGCTATGGCCGCAAGCTCGGCGTCCCTTTCGGGCAACCTCAGTTGCTCGATTATATTATGCGCGATATTGGCGGTCAAACTGGCGTGCCTGAAACCGTGCTCAGTATAGCCGATCGCAGCCATGTGTTCATCCGCTTTTTTTATATAGGCGTCCACTACCGGGTTAGCCTTCACATCTTTTAACGTTGCGGTTTTATAGTTCCTTTTAATAAGACCCCTCTTCATTTTCCCGCTTCCTCTCCCGACCTCTTTTTAGTGACGGCCGCTATGGAGTATTTCTCGACCTCCAATTTGGCGTTATCGTCCACGCGCAAGACCACGGTCGTCTCTTTTACGTTCAGTATCGTGCCGTGTATCCCGCCGCTTGTGACGACCTCATCATTCTTGCCCAAATTCTTTATCATCTGTTCGTGCTGTTTTTTCTGCTTCCGCTGCGGCTGAATAAGCAGAAAATAGAATACCACAAATATCAGAATCAACGGCAAAAAACTTGCTATCGGGTTTACAGCTTGGCCTTCCATTGTCTTTCCTCCTTTAATTTTAAGAATCTATTCTCCTTGATGGCATCCCTCATCTCCTCTATCAGGCGCTGATAAAAATATACGTTATGAAGCGAGACCAGCTTCAACCCCAATATCTCGCCTACATTGAATAGGTGCCTTATGTAACCTCTGGTGTAGCTCCTGCAGGCATAACATCCACAGCCCTCTTCTATCGGCCTGAAATCCTTCGCGTTTTCGGCGTTCCTGAGCAGGACGCGGCCTGTCTTTGTAAAGGCCGTGCCGTTGCGGCCGTTCCTCGTAGGGACCACACAGTCGAACATATCTATCCCGGATGCCACCGCGTCAATTAGGTCCTGCGGCTCACCCACCCCCATAAGATAACGCGGCTTGTCCTCCGGAAGAAACTCCACCGTAAATTGCGTCATCTCCCGCGTTATTTCCTTCGGCTCGCCGACCGCAAGTCCTCCTAAGGCGTAACCGTCAAAATCCATCGCTACCAGCGCTTTGGCGCACTCCTCTCTTAAATCCTTATATGACGCCCCCTGGACGATCCCGAAGAGGTTCTGTCCTTTGTTCGGCTTGAACTCTTTCTTTGAACGCCCTGCCCAGTCAAGCGTCCTCTTTACCGCGCGCTTTGCCAGATCATACTCGCAAGGATAATGGACGCATTCGTCAAGGACCATCATTATATCGCTTCCGAGTGTGGTCTGGAAACCGACTATCTTCTCTGGCGTCAGAAAATGTTTCGAACCGTCGATATGCGACTGGAATTCGACGCCTTCATCGCTTACCTTCCGCAAAACGGCGAGGCTGAATACCTGAAATCCGCCGGAATCTGTAAGGATGGGCTTATCCCATCCCATAAATTTATGCAGTCCCCCCGCCGCCTTGATGATATCCTCGCCCGGCCGAAGATATAAATGATACGCGTTTGAAAGAACTATCTGGACGCCGCAATCCGAAAGGTCCTGATTGGATAAGGTCTTTACGGTCGCCTGTGTCCCGACCGGCATAAAAGCAGGCGTCTCAAAGATGCCGTGCGATGTCTTGACCTTGCCGACCCGCGCTGACGTATCCTTATCTTTCGCTATAAGTTCAAAATTCATGCTATCAACATCGAGTCGCCGTAACTATAAAACCTGTATTTCTCCCTGACGGCTTCCTCATAGGCGTGGAACAGGATTTCTTTTCCGCAGAACGCGGCCGCCAGCATGACGAGCGTCGTCTTGGGAAGATGAAAATTTGTGATCAGCGCGTCCACGAATTTAAAATTATACGGCGGATATATAAAAAGGTTTGTCCACCCCTTACCTTTCTCGATCCTGTTCTTAGAGCCTTTGACGAGCCTCGCCTGATATTCAAGCGCCCTGCAGGTCGTTGTCCCAACCGCGAATATCTTTCCGCCATTTTCCTTGACTTCGTTTAATCTTTGGACGGCCTGGTCTTTTATCTCGAAATATTCCGCCTCCAGTTTATGCCGCGCGACATCATCGACCGCGACCGGCTTAAACGTCCCGTAACCGACGTGTAAGGTGACCGATTCGACCGAAGCGCCTTTCGCTCTTATCCGCTCTAAAACTTCCTGTGTAAAATGGAGCCCCGCGGTCGGAGCGGCGATGGCGCCGGGGGCCTTCGCGTAGACTGTCTGATACCTTTCTTCATCCGATTTATCGGCGCTTCGTTTTATGTAAGGGGGAAGCGGCATAACGCCGAACTTCTCCAGAAGTTGGCTGAATTGCCCGCCATTTACGTTGAACTCAATAAGCCTTATCCCGTCACTTTCGGCCCTTATTGTCGCGGTGAGGTCGCTCTCTCCGAAAACGAATTTCGTCCCCACTTTTATCTTCGTAGAGGTATCCACGAGGCACTTATATAATTTATCGTTTAATTTCTCCAGCAATAATATCTCTGCCTTGGCGCCCGTATCCTGCCTCTTCGCCGGCAGCCTTGCCTTTATGACCTTCGTATCATTGACCACGAGACAATCGCCGGGGCTCAGATACTCCGCGATATCGCGGAAATTCCTGTGTTCGATTGCTTTGCTTATCTTCCTTACGACCATAAGGCGTGAGCCGTCGCGCCTCTCACAGGGATACTGGGCGATCAAATCCGCCGGTAAATCATAATTAAATTCGCTTAACCTCATCTTGTATCCTTGTAATTCGTTATCGTCGAGCCGGGGTAATAAAAATTTAATATCTCCTCCGCTTTCTTTCCGGCACGCGACATATAATAGTCGCCCCATTGGCACATTCCGACACCGTGCCCCCACCCAAATCCTTCGAATACGATATAATCGCCTATTATCGTCGTTTTGAAATTTGTGCTTCGCAGCATATCCGCCCCTATTATCGACCTGAGATCCTTCCCCGACATATCAACCGTATCTTGGCTTCCCTTGACCTCGATCTCCATAATGCGGCCCGAAGGGTCTTTCTTTATTACCTCGAAAGCCTCTATATCGCCTACCGCATATCCCGCATTCTCAAGTTTTGTCTTCGCCTCTTTAAGAGGCACCCATCTCTCCCAAGAATAGTGGGGGGATTTTTTACACCAGTCGCATTTGACCCCCTTTAGCGGCGGCAGGCTTATATTCCAGAGATTTGCGGCATCGAATGTCGCCCCGCCGCAGGTAGCGTGGAAATAAGCGGGGAATATCGCGCCGTTATATACGAGAACTTTCCCTCTCGTCAGGTCGACAGCGCGGTTGGTCCTCCATTTTTCCGAGAATATACCGCCATAAACCTGTGAACCGACATCGGCCGTCACATCATAATCCTTTCCCTTTGATTCCTTGATCTGATAAAGGACATATGTCCGCGCCGCGATGACCTGCGCTTTTATCGCTTCCATCGGCCACCACGTCGAGACTTCATTACGGACTACGCCGTAAAGATACCCCTCCAACTCGACCGTATTTACCGCGACCAAGCCCTTATCGGATTTCAGGACTCTGATCTCGCCTCTAAAGATACGGTCGTTGATATAGATCCTTGCCCCGCCGACGGATTCTATCTCTATGACATTGGCGTTGAGCTCCGCATCACCGAGCCTGAAACCCTTATCCGCAGCCGTCAATATGGTACTGCGCAAATACCTTCCTTCTGACAGCGCTTCTCTTGTTATAGCGTTGATTATTTTATAACTGCCGGCAACGAAGATCTTCACGGAAGGGACGTTTTTGGCTACCGCGACACGGACAAGTATCGGTTCCGTCGTATTCTTGGCGGAAGATGCGGACATAAAAAAAACAACTGCCGAAACACAAATTGTCAAATAACAAACATATCTTCGCATTCTACCTTTATATATAATCAAAAAAGCTCTTTTTGAGTTTCCTTCTTATGTGACAACCTAAAATGCTCGTATGCCGCCTTTGCGGCTTCTCTGCCGCGCGGCGTGCGCTTCAAGAAACCTATCTTCAGAAGAAACGGCTCGACCACATCGGCGATAGTGTCCGGCTCCTCGTTTAAGGTCGCGGCGAGCGACTCTATCCCGACAGGTCCGCCGCTATAAGTCTCCAATATCGCCTTCATAACTTTCCTGTCGAGGGCATCAAGCCCCTTCTCATCGATCCCCAACATGGCGAGAGATTTATCGACCGTCTCCTTAGAAATCTTGCCGTCGCCTTTTACCTGCGCGTAATCCCTGACGCGGCGCAATAACCTGTTCGCTACTCGTGGAGTACCGCGTGCGCGGCAGGCGATCTCAAAAGCCGCTTCTTTATTCAGCTCTATCTTAAGGATCTTCGCCGAGCGTTTCACTATCAGGACCAAATCCTCGGGAGAATAAAAATCCATGCTGTAAGACATCCCGAACCTTCCGCGCATCGGCGCGCTCAAAAGTCCGGAACGCGTGGTCGCTCCTATCAGCGTAAAAGGTTTCAGGTTGAATTTTATCGTCTTGGCATACGGCCCTTTATCTATCACGAAATCTATCTGAAAGTCTTCCATGGCGGGATACAGGAATTCCTCAACGATTTTCGATAAGCGGTGTATCTCGTCTATGAACAAAATATCACCCTCGCCTAAGTTCGTAAGTATCCCGATGAGGTCGCCGGCCTTCGCTATGGCCGGGCCGGAGGTGGCGGTTATCTTCGTCCCCATCTCGTTGGCTATTATGTGCGCCAGTGTCGTCTTCCCTAAACCGGGCGGCCCTGAGAACAAAATATGCTCTAATGGCTCTTTTCTTCTCTTTGCCGCAGCTATAGAGATGAGCAGATTATCCACGACCGACTTCTGGCCTACGAAATCGGATACCTTCGAGGGCCTCAAAGAAAGATTTAATATTGCATCTTCTTCTGTCTCCTGGCTGAAGACAAGTTTCTCTCGAATGGCTTCTTCTTTCTTCGTCTTATCGGAGTTCATCTTGATTTCTTCTGCTTATAAACTTCGTTTAAGAGGTCTTCGGCTGTCTTTATACCCGGCGAACGTTCGAGCGCCTTCTGTATCATCTCCTTGGCCTCCGGTTTCTTGTATTGTAACTGCAGAAGGACATCCATCGCCTCTTCCTGGAAATTCGGCATTTCTGCAACTGAAATTTCCACGCCGTATTCCTGTATCAACCCGAACTTGCCGACTTTATTCTGTAGTTTCGCGACTATTTCTTTGGCCCTCTGTTCTCCGATGCCGGGCAGCGATTTCAAAGTGGTCAAGTCGCCGTCGGCGATCGCCTTGACTATCTTGGGGATCGAGGCGTTCAGGGCCTTGACGGCCGCCTTCGGACCGATGCCTGAGACAGTGATGAATTTCTCAAAAAACTCCTTTTCTATCTCATTTAAGAATCCGATCAATACCGGGATGCTCTTCGCGGGATCGGTGTGGTGGTAATGGTAGGTGATAAGTTTTATCGTGCCGTCGGGATTTACGCTCTTATCCAGCGCGCTCATCACGCAGCCGGGGATAAGCACTTCATACGAGAACCCGCCGTCCACGTCTATGATTATCGATGAATTTTTACGCTTGGCTATCTTTCCTCGTATGTGCGATATCATCTTATGCGGGCTATCCCTTCTTTTCCAGACATATGCACATGAGCGACCGCTAAAGCAAGCGCGTCGGCGATGTCCGCGGGATCGGGTACCGATCTCATATTGAAGATATTCTGGACCATCCGCTGCATCTGGTATTTGCTCGCGTGCCCGGCGCCGGTAACGGCTTTCTTTACTCTCGTGGCCGAATATCCGGCAAGCTTGATGCCATATTGCTTAGCCAGAAGGCAGATGACGCCGCGGGCATGCCCCATTAAAATTGCTGTCGTCGGATGTTTGTAATGCGAGTAGAGCTGTTCGAGCACCAGCGCTTCCGGCTTAAATTCTTCTACCAGGCTTTTTAACCCTTCGTAGATCTTGGCCACTCTGGCATCGATCTTTTCTTTGGCCGAAGTCCTTATTACACCGGCTTCGAGCAGTTTAAAACTGCGCGGGCCTGTCTCTATGACGCCATAACCCGTAATACACAGTCCGGGATCGACGCCCAGTATCCTCATTATCCCTTCGCCTGCTCCAATATCTCGTCCGGTATATCAAAATTCGCGTATACGTTCTGGACGTCTTCGTAATCCTCGAGAGAATCCACAAGCGCCAATACCTGCTTGGCGTGATCACTCGCGACCTTTACCGTCATGGTCGGGACCATGGTCACTTCTGCGACATGGCATTCGACTTTGTTGTCGTCGAGGGCTTTCTTGACCTTCTCGAAATCCTTCGGGTCGGTCGTTATCTCGTAGATCTTATCTTCAGTCTTCATATCCTCAGCACCTGCATTGAGGACTATATCCAGCAGCTTGTCCTCATCTATTTTCGACTTCTCGATGAGGATCGATCCTTTCTTGTGAAAGAAACGCGATACCGCGCCGGGGCCTGCCATGTTTCCGCCCCTGCGGGAAAGTATATTCTTTATCTCGGCTGAGGCCCTGTTCTTGTTGTCAGTCAAGGCCTCAACCATTATCGCTACCCCGCCCGGCCCGTAGACCTCATACATTATCGTCTCATAGATGACGCCCGGAAGCTCGCCGGTGCCCTTCTTTATCGCCTTCTCCACATTTTCCTTTGGCATATTCGCCTCTTTGGCCTTTGCCAAGGCAATGCGAAGCCTCGGGTTCATATTTGGGTCGCCGCCCCCGTCCTTCGCGGCAACGGTGATCTCTTTGGTCGCTTTGGTAAACAGCCTGCCTTTTACCGCGTCAGCGGCGGCTTTTTTGTTCTTTGTGGTTTTCCATTTTGAATGTCCGGACATTTCTTAAAAACCTCCATTTTGAGAGTAAAATTATAGCATTTTAAGGGGTGCATGTAAAGGCAATTTTAGACGGGATAAAGCTACTTATGGTGCTCGTGGTTGTGCGCGTGGACTTCTTCGGTGGACTTCTTGGTCTGGGCGACTATCATCTGAGTTATCTTCGCGGGGACTTCATCGTAGTGGTCGAACTTCATGGAATATGAGCCGCGGCCGCCGGTCATCGAACGAAGCTCGGTGGCATATTTGAACATCTCGGCTAAGGGGATAGTGGCCTTAACGTATTCCTGCTTACCCCTGCCTTCTATACCCATTATCCTGCCGCGCCGCGAATTTATATCTCCGGTGATCTGGCCGAGATAATCGTTGGGCACGATTATCTCTACGCTCATTACAGGTTCGAGCAAGACCGGGCCGGCCTGCTCCTGCCCGCTCTTAAAGGCCATGGAACCGGCTATTTGGAACGCCATATCCGAGGAGTCGACCTCATGGAAAGAGCCGTCGCATACGGTGACCCTGACATCGACGACGGGATATCCAGAGAGGGAACCTTTGTTCATCGCTTCCCTTACTCCCTTTTCGACCGAAGGTATATACTGCCTCGGTATCGCTCCGCCCACGACCTTATCCACAAACTCAAATTGTTTCCCGTGCGGCAGGGGCTCGAGTTCCAGCCAACAGTCACCGTATTGGCCGCGCCCGCCGGACTGCCTCTTGAACTTGCCCTGCACCCTCACGGACTTCTTGATGGTCTCTTTATACGGGACTTTAGGAGTGCCTACTTCCACATCGACACCGAAGCGCTTCCTCATCCTGTCTACCATGACATCAAGATGCAGGTCGCCCATACCCGATATGACCAGTTCATGCGTCTGTTCGTCGCGGCTGATCTTGAAAGTCGGATCCTCCGCGGCAAGGCGGTGTAACGCTCCCATTATCTTCTCTTCATCATGACGGGTCTTGGGCTTTACCGAACTCGAGATGGCCGGCTCCGGAAAAACCGTAGGTTCAAACAGGATGGTTTGTTTTTCGTCGCATATCGTGTCATTAGTATGAGAGTCCTTGAGTTTTGCGACCGCCACTATATCGCCGGCGCCAGCCTTCTCGACGGGGATCTGCTCCTTGCCTTGCAAGACATATAACTGGCCTATCCTCTCCTTAAGGTCCCTTGTGGAATTGTAAAAACCCGTGTTAGAATCTATCATTCCGGAAAATACTTTGAAGAGCGTCAGATGGCCTACGTAAGGATCGAAGAGGTCTTTGTAAATAAAAGCCGAGAACGGTTCGGTATCGGCGGGGTTTCTTTTTTGTGGCTCTTTTGTCTTGGGGTGTACACCTTCTGCAGCCGGGCGCTCTGCCGGTGACGGCAATAAATCTGTAATCGCGTCCAGTAACGGCGTTATCGCTATATTCTGAATCGCCGAACCGCAAAAAACGGGTATGACTTTGCCGTTTACGCAGGCGGATTTCAGGGCTTTTGTTATCTCATCGGCGGATAATTCCTTGCCTTCAAGATATTTCTCGGTCAAGGTATCATCCGTCTCGACAACAGCGTCAAGTAATTCCTCCCTTAATTTCTCAGCTTTTGATTTATCGGGCTCCGCGAGTTTAGCCAACTCGTCCTTGGATAATATATTCGCGACACCCTTAAATGAGGCGTGTTCGCCGAGAGGATACTCAAGCGCCACGCATTGCCTTCCGAATCTATCGCGGATTGAGTTTAAGGTGTTCTCGAAACTGGAATTTTCTTTATCGAGTTTATTTATGAAGATAAGCCGCGGAAGGCCTCTCGTCTCCAGAAATTCCCAGACGCGCTCGGTGCCTACCTCTATCCCGTGGACCGCCTCTATTATCAGGATTGCCGCGTCGGCTGCGCGCAAGGGGGCGAGCACCTCGCCGACAAAATCCGCGTATCCCGGCGTATCCAAAAGGTGGATCCTCGTATTCTTCCAGACGGCGTGAAGAAGCTTTGAACTGATGGAGATTTTTCTCTCTATCTCATCACTATTATAATCTGAGTGGGTATTTCCTTCGGCGACCTTCCCTAAACGGGTGGTCATCTTGGCATTGAATAGCAACGTTTCAATAAGAGAGGTTTTCCCTGAACCAGAATGGGAAACAAAGATTATGTTCCGGATATTCTGCGTGGGATATCTTTCCATATCTACTGGATCTCCACCATCCCTGTCACGTAGTAAACTTTTATTGTCTTGGTCTTCCCCTTGGCATTCCCAATCGTAATGGTAACATCGGCACTGCCGGTTATACCCCCCGTTGAAGTAAAAGTCACCGTTACAGGCGCATTAAATGTCACACCGGTAGGAAGTGAAAGGCCCTTACCGACCATAGTAGTCGTCGCCGAATCCCGTATCCAGAATCTGTTAGGAGTGGTGGTAGTATCGAATACGGCGTCATAATTTTCATTTTTCGCGATGGCGTAACTGCGCGTCGTCCTAAGCAGGGTCGAGATCTCGCGCGTAGCGGTATTGATGCCGGTCGCGGAAGAGAAATTCGCGAAAAAAGGAACACTCATCGCCAAAAAAGCGAGGATAATGACGAGGACTATCGTCATCTCGATAAGCGTAAAGCCCTTCCTCATGATTTAAAATAATAACGCATAGAGCCGTTAAATGTCAAGGTTATAAAGAGGGAGTCCGCCGCAGATAAAAGCAAAAAGCCTGCTATTAAATTAATAACAGCAGGCTTTATATTATTCCCGGCGACGTCGCTACTCTGTCGCTCGGAAATCCATCTCCCCTGCAACGTCGCTTGGCTTGCGCCTCGCTCCCTAAAAGGAAACCCTGATGGTTTCTTTTTAGTATTTATCTTCCGTCCGCAAGGAAGAGTCAAGCCTTCAGAGGGAAAACGATCTTTTCCCTCTGAAACTCCCTTTTTAAGAGTAGGACGCCGCAGCACAAATAAAAAGGCTTGCTAAATTTTTAGCAAGCCTTTAATTAATCCCGGCGACGTCCTACTCTCCCGAACCGTTACCAGCTAAGTACCATCGGCCCTGAGGGGCTTAACTTCCGTATTCGGAATGGGAACGGGTGTGACCCCCTCGGTATTACCACCAGGAAATTTATCGACAACTGCATAGTAAAAGATCTGGCTACAATTTTGATTAAAAAAAGTGGTCAAGCCGATCAGCAGATTAGTACCGGTAAGCTCGCCCCTTACAGGGCTTACACTTCCGGCCTATCAACCTTGTAGACTTCAAGGTGCTTTCGACCATCTTTACGATGGGGGATACCTATTTTTGAGGTGGGCTTGGCGCTTAGATGCTTTCAGCGCTTATCCCTTCCGGACATGACTACCCAGCCGTTGCCACTGGCGTGACAGCTGGAACACCAGAGGTCCGTTTGCCCTGGTCCTCTCGTACTAAGGGCAACTCCTCTCAAGTATCCTGCACCCGCGAGAGATAGAGACCGAACTGTCTCACGACGTTCTGAACCCAGCTCGCGTACCGTTTTAACCGGCGAACAGCCGGACCCTTGGGACCTTCTCCAGCCCCAGGATACGATGAGCCGACATCGAGGTGCCAAACCGGTTCGTCGATATGAACTCTCGGAACCGATAAGCCTGTTATCCCCAGAGTACCTATTATTCGTTGAGCGACGGCAATTCCACATTCAACCGCCGGATCATTAGGACCTGCTTTCGCATCTGTTCGTCTTGTCAGACTCACAGTTAAGCTCCCTTATGCCCTTACACTCACCGTGCGATTACCAACCGCACTGAGGGAACCTTTGTGCTCCTCCGTTACTCTTTAGGAGGAAACCGCCCCAGTCAAACTGCCCGTCTAGCACTGTCCCACGCCCTGTTAAAGGGACGCGGTTAGAATCCTAATACAGTAAGGGTGGTATTTCACCGATGGCTCCATCCCGGCTAGCGCCGGAACTTCAAAGCCTCCCACCTATCCTACACATACAGGATCAAAATCCAATACCAGAGTACAGTAAAGGTTCTGGGGTCTTTTCGTCTACTCGCGGGAAGACGGCATCTTCACCGCCACTACAATTTCGCCGAACCCCTCGTTGAGACAGCGATCAGATTGTTACACCATTCGTGCGGGTCGGAACTTACCCGACAAGGAATTTCGCTACCTTAGGACCGTTATAGTTACGGCCGCCGTTTACTGGGGCTTCGGTTCTAAGCTTCGTCCGACGAATCGAACTAACTCTTTCCCTTAACCTTCCAGCACCGGGCAGGTGTCACACCCTATACATCGTCTTGTATCTACGACTTTGCAGAGTGCTGTGTTTTTGCTAAACAGTCATCCGATCCTCTTCATTGTAATCCCCGTCAGCTCCCTTGTGCAGTTCACCAACGAAGACACCCCTTTTCCCTAAGTTACGGGGTCATTTTGCCGAGTTCCTTAACGAGGGTTCTCTCGAGCGCCTGAGCATATTATGCCCGTCTACCTGTGTCGGATTGCGGTACGAGCACCTATCCAACTCGTTACAGAGGTTTTTCTTGGCGGCATGGTGTCAACCAGTTCGCTCTTTCCGTAGATTGAGCTCCCCGCGTCCCTCGTATTCCGCTTTCGCGGCACTACAAACGCAGCCCCGGATATCCAAAACCGGGTAGATCTAACCTTCCGCGTCACCCTGAACTGATAACGCTAAATAGGTGGTGTAGGAATATTTTACCCTACTGTCCATCGCTTACGCCCTTCGGCCTCAGCTTAGGATCGACTAACCCTGGGCGGATTAACCTTCCCCAGGAAACCTTAGACTTTCGGCGAACACGTTTCGCACGTGTTTTTTCGCTACTCATTCCTGCATAATCTCTTCCACTTCGTCCAGTAGTCCTTACGGTCTACCTTCACTCTAATGTGGAATGCTCCCCTACCACTTATCCCCCTGCTTTCTTGCGAAAGCAATAAGGGGGACAAATCCGCGGCTTCGGTTATAAGTTTAGCCCCGATCATTGTAGGCGCAGACTCGCAATCGACCGGTGAGCTGTTACGCACTCTTTAAATGATGGCTGCCTCTGAGCCAACATCCCGGTTGTCAATGTAAATCCACATCCTTTGCCACTTAACTTATATTAGGGACCTTAGCCGGCGGTCTGAGATGTTTCTCTCGCGTCCACGAAGCTTATCCCTCGTAGGCTGACTCCCGTGATAAGGTACAATGGTATTCGGAGTTTCGTTGGGTTCAGCAACCTGGTAGGGTCCTTAGCCCATCGAGTACTCTACCCCCATTGCCCATTTACACGAGGCTAACCCTAGAGTTATTTCGGGGAGAACCAGCTATTTCTGGGTTTGATTAGTCTTTCGCTCCGATTCTCAGCTCATCCCGCAGTTTTTCAACACTGATGGGTTCGGCCCTCCACGTGGTTTTACCCACGCTTCAGCCTGGCCAAGAATAGATCACCCAGCTTCGGGTCTACTACACGTAACTAATCGCCCTTTTAAGACTCGCTTTCGCTACGGCTCCTCCGTTAAAACGGATTAACCTCGCTACATATAGTAACTCGCAGGATCATTATGCAAAAGGCACGCCCTCAGACATTCTCCGATTGCTCGGAGCATAGTCCTTGGACCGCTTGTAGGCTTACGATTTCAGGTACTATTTCACTCTCCTTAAAGGAGTTCTTTTCAACTTTCCCTCACGGTACTTTTGCGCTATCGGTCACAAATTAGTATTTAGCCTTGGCCTGTGGTCAGGCCGGATTCCTACGGGGTTTCACGTGTCCCGTAGTACTTGGGTACCAAAACCAGCCTCCGCATATCCATTTCACTTACAGGACTATCACCTTCTCTGGTCGGCCTTTCCAGGCCGTTCGGTTATGAGTATGCAAGAAGCCGACCTTACGGTCAGTTCTGGCCCCGCAACCCCCCGCATTGCTGCAGGGTTTAGGCTCTTCCCCTTTCGCTCGCCGCTACTGAGGGAATCAAAGTGCTTTTTCTTTTCCTCGGGCTACTGAGATGTTTCAGTTTGCCCGGTTTCGCTTCACATCCCTATTTTGAATTTCAGGATGCGATACTGAGATATTACTCCCAGTGGATTACTCCATTCGGAAATCCTCGGATCAAAATCTGTTTGCGATTACCCGAGGCTTATCGCAGCTTACCACGTCCTTCATCGCCTATTTGTGCCAAGTCATCCACCATAAGCCCTTTGTAGCTTGACCACAAATTCTCGTCGAAATTGTAGCCAAAAAGACCTAAATTACTATGCAGTTGTCAAAGAGCGATAAATCTCTTTGTGTTATTGGTGGACCTGAGGAGACTTGAACTCCTGACCCCCTGAATGCAAATCAGGTGCTCTTCCAGCTGAGCTACAGGCCCAAATCTTTCTAAGTCTGGTGGGCCCAAGTGGATTCGAACCACTGACCCCAGTCTTATCAGGGCTGTGCTCTAACCAACTGAGCTATGGGCCCGCAGTTGGTACACCAATAAAAAATTAAATAGCCAAGCAACGATAGCTTGAAAGTAAGGATTATTTACTTCTAGTGTCTTTCTGTAAGGATTACTCCTTAGAAAGGAGGTGATCCAGCCACACCTTCCGGTACGGCTGCCTTGTTACGACTTAGCCCTCCTTACCAGTCACACCTTCGACCCGCTTACGCGGATCTTCGGGTGCAGCTGACTCGGTTGGCTTGACGGGCGGTGTGTACAAGGCCCGGGAACGTATTCAGTGCGGCGTAGCTGATCCGCGCTTACTAGCGATTCCGGCTTCAAGAGGGCGAGTTTCAGCCCTCTATCTGAACTGGGGAATGCTTTAGAGATTGGCTCCGCCTTACGGACTTGCATCTCTCTGTACACTCCATTGTAACACGTGTGTAGCCCAAGGTATAAGGGCCGTACTGACTTGACGTCATCCCCGCCTTCCTCCTCCTCATCGGAGGCAGTCTCTCTAGTGTGCTCTCTTGCGAGTAGCAACTAAAGATAAGGGTTGCGCTCGTTGCGGGACTTAACCCAACATCTCACGACACGAGCTGACGACAGCCATGCAACACCTGTGCTGGCTCCCCTTGCGGGGTCGTTCCCCTTTCAGTTCACTACCACTAGCATGTCAAACCTTGGTAAGGTTCTTCGCGTAGCGTCGAATTGAACCACATGTTCCACCGCTTGTGCGGGCCCCCGTCAATTCCTTTGGGTTTCAACCTTGCGATCGTAGTCCCCAGGTGGAGCACTTAATGTGTTAACTGCGGCACCGATCCTATAAGGACCAACACCTAGTGCTCATCGTTTACAGCGTGGACTACCAGGGTATCTAATCCTGTTTGCTCCCCACGCTTTCGCTTCTCAGCGTCAGTTATGGGCCAGAAAATCGCCTTCGCCACTGGTGTTCCTCCCGATATCCACAGATTTCACCCTTACACCGGGAATTCCATTTTCCTCTCCCATACTCAAGTCGCGCAGTTTCGAATGCAGTTCCACGGTTAAGCCGTGGGATTTCACGTTCGACTTACGCAACCGCCTACACGCCCTTTACACCCAATAAATCCGAGTAACGCTTGCCACCTCCGTATTACCGCGGCTGCTGGCACGGAGTTAGCCGTGGCTTCCTTTAAAGGTACTGTCACTTATTCGGGGTATTGATCCGAATAAGCATCATCCCTCTTGACAGAGGTTTACGATCCGAACACCTTCATCCCTCACGCGGCGTCGCATTGTCAGGCTTTCGCCCATTGCAAAAGTTTCTCGACTGCAGCCTCCCGTAGGAGTCTGGGCAGTGTCTCAGTCCCAGTGTGGCTGACCGACCTCTCAGTCCAGCTACCCGTCAAAAGCCTTGGTAGGCCATTACCCCACCAACTAGCTGATAGGACGCGGGCCCATCTCCGAATGACAGGACCTTACGGCTCCCCGTCTTTTCTCTCATCACCATGCGGTGATGTGGTCTTATCCGGTATTAGCACCCGTTTCCAAGTGTTATCCCGGTTTCGAAGGTAGGTTACCCACGTATTACTCACCCGTTCGCCGCTAACTTAGACCAACTCTCGCAGCCTTACGGCCACTCAAGTCAATCTAGGTTCGCTCGACTTGCATGCCTAAACCACGCCGCCAGCGTTCACTCTGAGCCAGGATCAAACTCTCCATAAATATGAGTTAACCCTTGACTTTCTCGCTAAAGTTGAACTTGGCTATTTAATTTTCAAAGATCGGAAAATTTAGAAATAAAAAAGGCATCGAAGACGATGCCTTGAATTTTCGGCCCTGCCGCATCCTCTCTTATTTTAAATCATCCAGAATTATCAAAGAGTTTTTTCAAACTCTTCTTTCTCCTTCCTGGCAGCGAAGCTACGTTAATTTAAACGCGAAAGAATGCCATCCCAAACTACGGCAATAAACACAACTTACCGCTTTGGTAACTGTTAAATATACCATTGGGCCAAGAGCTTGTCAAGCATTTTTTTACTTATTTTTTGATACGGAACTTCACGAAATTACGCTTGCCAACCTGGATAATCATACCGTCGACAGCATCAACTTCGGTAACGGTAACTTTCTTGCCATCTATCTTAACACCACCCTGCTTAATGAGCCTAATTGCTTCGCTATTAGTTCCTGCCAATGCACCAGTTTTCAAAGCTTCAGGAAGCCAGATTTTACCATCCTTGAGTTTGCTCTCGGGATAGGGCAAATCCTGGATCTCATTCGGAATCTTTTTTTCTTTAAATAGGCGCTCGAAATTATCTCTGGATTTGACCGCCTCTTCTTTCGAGTGATACATCTCGACCAACATCATACCCAGGCGTGATTTGGCTTCCTTGGGATGGACAGTCCCGTCCTTTATCCCCTTCTTCATAGCCTCTATCTCATCCAGCGGGACGTCGGTGAGGAGCTCGTAATACAGGGACATCACATCGTCGGGGATAGACATTGTCTTGCCGTATATCTCGCTGGCAGGTTCGTTGATACCGATATGATTGCCGTATGACTTGGACATTTTGGCGGCACCGTCGGTGCCGACCAAAAGCGGCATAGTGATGACGACCTGCGGTTCTTGCACATAAGATTGCTGCAGGTCTCGGCCAACTAACATATTGAATTTCTGGTCGGTCCCGCCTATTTCAACGTCACAACTGCCGAAGAGTTTAGCTATTCTAACGGAATCGTAGCCTTGCATAAGCGGATAGAATAATTCGAGAAAACTTATCGGTTTATTTTCTTTTAACCTCTTCTGAAAATCGTCTCTCTCTAAAAGCCGCGCCACCGTGTAGCGTTGGGCAAGTTCGACAAACTGCTCAAAGGTAAATGGTGGAAATTCCTTCTCTGTATGGCCATGTCTCGAAAACCACTCGCTATTATGTCGGCGTTCAAACATCTTACTATCTTCAGTATTTAAAATTTTACTGACTTGTTTTTCATAGGTTATCGCGTTTTTATCCACTTCATCCCAAGTCATCGTCTTTCGCGTAGAAGACTGCCCGGAAGGATCGCCCACCAAAGCAGTCGCGTCGCCGATGAGAAAGATAACCTTGTGTCCCAAGTCCTGAAAATGCCTGAGCTTCCTTAAAAGGACGGTGTGGCCCAGATGGATATCCGGCGCTGTCGGGTCAAACCCGGCTTTTATGATAAGGGGCTTCCCCTTCTTTAGTTTCTCAACTAAAGCGTGCTCCGAGATTATCTCGACAGCGCCGCGTTTTATTGTCTCCAGCTGCTTTTTTGTATCTTCCATCTTTACACCTTAAGGCTTAACGCTATCCTTCTTTCCGCGTCGTCGACGCGCATGACCTTAACCCTGACCTTGTCTCCGACCTTAAATGATTCCTCGACTTTCGCGTTCTGCTCTATCGGCAGTTCCGATATATGAGCCAACCCTTCCAGGTCCGCCGTCAGCTCGACAAATAGGCCGAAGTTTGTTATCTTCGTTATTGCCCCTTCAGCGACCGTTCCCGGCTGGAACTTCGCGGAAAATTCGGCCCACGGGTCGGCGACGAGCTGTTTCATGCCGAGCGATAGCTTTCTGTTATCCGCCTCCACCGAGAGCACGACCGCGTCTATCTTCTGGCCCTTCTTTAAGACCTCTGAGGGATGATTTATCTTCCTCGTCCAGGAGATATCGGAATTATGCAAAAGCCCGTCTATCCCCTCTTCTAATTCTATGAAAGCGCCGTAATCGATAAACGACCTGACTTTACCTTTGACCTGTGTGCCGACGGGATATTTTCCGGCGACCTCAAGCCACGGGTTCATCTCTGTCTGCTTGATGCCGAGGGCGATCTTCTGATTCGCTTTATCTATGCTTAAGACCACCGCTTCTATCATATCGCCGATAGCCAAGACCTCGGAGGGGTGGCCTATCCTCTTCGTCCACGAGAACTCTGAGATATGGACGAGGCCTTCGATTCCTTTCTCGAGTTCCACAAAAGCGCCGTACGGCACAAGGTTTACAACTTTCCCCTTGACCCTGTTTCCGACGGGATATTTGGCCTCGACCTGCTCCCACGGATTCGGAGTCTTCTGTTTCAACCCCAGCGAGACCTTTCCCGTAGTCTTATCCACAGCTAACAGCATGACCTCTATCTTGTCGCCGACAGCCAGCATCTCACTCGGATGCGAGATCCTGCCCCACGACATATCGGTTATGTGTAGAAGACCGTCAACGCTTGGTCCTATATTAATGAACGCTCCGAAGTCGGTTATGTTCTTGACGGTCCCCGGGATAAGCTGGCCGGTCTTCAGGTCGTCCATAATCTTGACCTTGGCGACGTCTCTTTCCCTTAATATCGCGTCTTTTCTCGAGACAACGATGTTCTTTCTTGGCTTATTTATCTTTACTATCACGAAGTTTAATGTCTGGCCGAGCAGTTGGTTTAAATTGCCGAAACCCTTAAGGAATACCTGGCTCGCCGGAAGGAACGCTTCGACCCCGATATCCACCGTAAGCCCGCCCTTGACCTTCTTTACGACACGGCCGGATACCATATCGCCTTCCTTGTGCTCGGAGACTATCTTCTCCCAGACCTGCATGCGCTCGGCTTTCCTCTTGGAGAGGACGACCATGCCTTCATCATTTTCTTTGGATTCGATGAGGACTTCTATCTCGTCACCGACCTTTATTGACTTCGGGTCATAAAATTCCTCCGCGGAGATCACGCCTTCGGATTTGTAGCCTATATCGACCTGTATTTCCTTAGCAGTGACGCCTATCACCCTTCCTTTTACTACTTCGCCTTCCTTTACGTCTTTGAACGTCTCGTCGTATATGCTTGACATATCGACGGGTTTCTCGTCTACCATCACCTATAACAGCCCCTTTCTTTATTGGATTTTATTTTTTGCTTCGCCCAATCGTTTGATCTCTTCGACGATATGATCGGCCAATTGCTGAGACGCCTGCCTCCTGTCAGCCGGAAGACCTAACTTTTGGGGTTCTATCATACTACCAAAATATACCGAGATACGCACGCGTTTTATAGACTGCGCCCCTTTCGGCATTGCTTCGTCCGTCCCCTTGACGTAAGCCGGAAGTATCGGAACACCTGCCATCAGACTAAGATAACCGATGCCGGGCTGCGCTGCTTGAATCTCTCCGCTTTGGCTCCTCGTCCCTTCGGGAAATATCAAAAGGACTTTCCCATTCTTAAGGCGACGGACCGCTTCTTTAATGGCTCCGAGATCTGCCTCTCCCCTTCTAACGGGAAAAGAGTTACACGAACCTATAATCCAGCCAAGCACCCAGTTATTAAACAATGTATGCCTTGCCATAAAATGAAGCACCCTTGGACTGGCGGAAGCCAAAGCCGGCGGATCCAAGTGGCTTACATGATTGCCGGCAAGGATGAAACCGCCTTTCTTAGGGACGTTTTCAACGCCGTAAACCTTAAAGCCCATAATTATTTTAAAGAACAGTTTGAGAAAATTTCTTACGATGAAATAGGCCATAAATTTATCTGGTATCTAGCAGACTTATTATCTTGCCGGCTACACCCTCTATCGTCAAATCGCTCGTATCCACAAATACGGCGTCATCGGCTTTTTTCAACGGGCCGATGGAACGGTTGATATCGCTGTCATCGCGCTTCTTGAGGTCATTCTTTACATCTTCCTCGCTGACATTTGCGCCTGTTTCTTTAAGTTCCTTATAGCGCCTGCCGACCCTCACTTCAAAAGAGGCGTCGAGATAAAATTTCTTGTCCGCGTCGGGAAAGACGACCGTGCCTATGTCGCGCCCTTCCAGGACGACACCGCCATTCTCTCCCAGCTTCCGTTGCAAGGTGACCATATGCGCCCGGACCGGTTTCGCCCTCGCTATATACCTCACCGAATTGGTGACCTCGGGCGTCCTTATGGCCATTGTCACGTTCTCGCCGTCCAAATAAACTTTCAATGAACCGTCAGCCTGTTCCAATCTTATATCCGTCTTCTTCGCCAACCTGCCTAATTCGTCTTCGTTCTCCAGATCGGCTTTTACTTTAAGCGCCTTTAATGTGAGCGCGCGGTACATGGCACCCGTATCGACATACAGATAATTGAGCCGCTGGGCGATTAACTTTGCCACGGTGCTCTTACCTGAACCGGCTGGGCCGTCAACGGCGATTATCAACCTGCGGCTCATCTTAATTTTTCTCTGATACTCTTTGACTTCGCGAATTCTTTGTATAACTCTTCCGCCCGGCCTTTCTTTATAATGGCCTTAAGCCGCAAGAGATGACGTTCGTACCTGTCGAGAGTCCTTAAGATCTCTTTCTTGTTGGTAATACAGATGTCTCTCCAGACCTCGGGGTCGCTTGCTGCGATACGGGTGGTATCCTTAAAACCGGCCGCGGCGAATTCAATGGACTTTTTGTCCGCCGAATTTATAAGCGCTGTCGCCACAAGATGCGGAAGATGGCTTATCTCGGCGACGATCCTGTCGTGCTCCTCCGGCGATTTTATGACCACCCTTGCCACACCTAACGACCTCCAAAATCTGTCCAGCGTCTTTACCGCTGAACCTTTTGTCTTTTTTGTTTTCGTCATAATAACGACCGACCCTCTGAATAAATCCTCATCGGCGAACAACACGCCACGTTTCTCCGAACCGGCTAAAGGGTGCGAACCCACAAAAAATGTCTTAGGAGAAATGCATCCCTCAACGGACCTTACTACCTCGCCCTTTGTGCTGCCGGCATCCGTTAATACGGCGCCCTCTTTCAGGCTGCCGGCGATCGCCCGCGCTATCTTCGGGATCGAGCAGACGGGGGTCGCGATTATCACGAGATCCGCCCCGGCCACACCTTTCGCTAAATCCTTAGTCCCTATATCTATCGCGCCGCGCCGTAATGCCTTCCTTACAGAAGAAGGCCTCCTGCCGATTCCTACGACGACGCGCGCCAAATTCCTTTTCTTGACCGCTAACCCAAGCGAGCCGCCGATGAGGCCCACTCCGATTATCGCGATCCTCTTAAATATCACGTCCTACCGCCTTCGCGATCTTCTTTAAGTCCTTCATCAATTTATCGAAATTATCCGGCAATAACGACTGCGCTCCGTCCGAGAACGCCTCTTCGGGTTTCGGATGGACCTCTATCATAAGCCCGTCCGCGCCGGAGGCCACAGCCGCCTTCGCCATAGCGGGCACGTATCCCCACTTGCCTGTACCGTGGCTGGGGTCGATGATAACCGGCAGATGCGTTAACCTCTTAAGAGCCGGAACAGCGCTTAGATCCAGAGTAAAACGCGTCTCCTCCTCAAAAGTCCTTATCCCACGTTCGCAAAGCATGACGTTGAAATTCCCGTTAGAGAGGATATATTCGGCCGACATAAGCAGTTCTTTTATCGTCGAGGACATCCCGCGTTTGAGCATGACCGGCTTCTTGGAGAGCCCGACCTCTTTTAAGAGATTAAAGTTCTGCATATTCCTCGCGCCGATCTGTAATATATCCGCGTACTTCTCGATGAGCGGGAGGTCTCGGGTATCCATTATCTCGGTTATTACCGGTAAACCGGTCTTTGCCTTCGCCTCTTTAAGGTACTTAAGGCCCTCCTCGCCCAATCCCTGAAAACTGTAAGGCGAGGTCCGCGGCTTGAAGGCACCCCCGCGCAGTATCGCGGCACCCGATTTCTTCACCGCTTTGGCGATATGCAACAAAAGTTCACGGCTCTCGACGGAACAAGGCCCTGCCATGACGACGATTTTCTTGCCGCCGACCTTTACGCCGTCGACATTGACCACCGTATTCTCGTGCCTGAACTCGCGCGAGACGAGTTTATACGGCGCCAATATCGCCATCACCTTCTCTACGCCGGGAAATACCTCAAGAGGCTGCACCCTTAATACGTCCTCTTCTCCGATGACGCCTATGATGGTGCGTTCGACACCCTTCGATATCATCGGCTTCAATCCCAGCGATTTTATCTTCTCTACAAGATGTTTTATCTGTGACTCGGTCGCATCCGGCCTTAAGACAACTATCATCTTAACCCTCCGTCAATACCTTTTTAAATGCCTCGATAAATTTATTGTTTTCCTTCTGTGTCCCGATGGTGACGCGGATATGATTATCCAGTTTATAGGGTTTCATGTCCCTTACGATGACGCCGTAGCGCAGAAGCCGCTCAAAGACCTCGCGGCCGTCGCGCCTGACATCAACGAGTATGAAATTCGTCTCGCTGGGGATATATGATAACCCCATCTTATCGAGTTTACGATACAGATATTTTTTTCCTTTAAGGACCGTCGCAACCGATTTCTTCAGGTGCTGTAGGTCGTTTAAGCTCGCCAAGGCGGCGACTTGAGCCAGCGTGTTCACGTTAAACGGCTGCCTTACCCTGTTCATACAATCTATGAGTTCGGCGTTCGCCAACCCGTATCCTATCCTTAATCCCGCAAGGCCGTATGCCTTCGAGAAAGTCCTCAGGATGATGACGTTCCTGTCCTTGAGGTATTTCATCGTATCCGGATAATCTTTGGCGTCAACAAAGTCGTAATAGGCCTCATCCATCACTACGATTATGTCCTCGGATAAGCCGTCGAGGAACTTCGTTATCTCTCTGTCGGTCAGATAAGAGCCGGTCGGGTTGTCCGGATTGGCGATAAATACCACCTTGGTCTTATCTGTCACCGCGCGTTTCATCCCGTCTAAGTCATATTTGAAATTTATGAGAGGGACCGTCTTTATCTGCGCGCCGGACGCCTGGACTATCAGCCGGTATTCAAGGAACGTGGGCTCGGCTATTATGGCCTCCTCGTCCTGATTCATGAACGTCTGGACGATTATCTCCATTATCTCATCCGAGCCGTTTCCGAATATCAGGTTCTCCGGTCCGACACTTAGTTTCTCCGCGAGTTTTACCCTGAGATAATAGCAGCTGCCGTCGGGATACCGGTTGATATCCTTCAGCACTTTCTTTATCGCGGCGACCGCCTTCGGAGAGGGCCCTAGAGAATTCTCGTTGGAGGCGAGTTTATAGACCTCATCCAAGAGCAACTCCCTCTTGACCTCCTCTATGGGCTTGCCGGGTTCATACGGCTTTAAGTTTATTATTCCCTTCTTCGCCAATCTACTCATCTCTCGTCACTCACGACTCATAACCCATTACTTACAGGATAAGAACCCAGGACCTTCACATGCGTGCAGATGTTCCGGAGTTCTCCCAGAGCTTTCTTTACGTTCTTATCCTGATAGTGCCCTATCATATCGATGAAGAAGTAATATTCCCACGGTTTCTTCTTCGACGGACGGGACTCTATCTTTGTCATGTTTATCTTATACTTCTTGAAAGGCACCAGCATATCGTGCAGGGCGCCTATCCTGTCCTTCAACGAGAACATTACGGATGTCTTGTCCTTACTCGTCGGATTGCTCTCGACCTTGCCGATGACCAAGAACCTTGTCACGTTATGGGCACTGTCTTCTATGGAACGCGCCACTATATTCAGCCTATAACACTCGGCGGCAAGAAGCGAGGCGATCGCGGCTGAATATCTTTCTTTTACCGCTATCTCCGCCGCCTTCGTCGTCGAGGAGACCTCGATCAATTCCACCCGCGGCAGGTTCGCCTCAAGCCACATCCTGCACTGTCCGAATACCTGCGGATTCGAATATACCTTCTTTATCCGGTTCATCTTGCATTTCGCGAGGAGATTATGCGATATCTCAAGCGATATCTCGGAACATATTTTTAGATCCGACTCCATGAACATATCGAGCGTATAATTTACCGCGCCCTCAATCGAGTTCTCGATGGGTACCACACCGTAATCGGCCCTCTCGTGTTCTACCTCGGCGAAGACTTCGGTTATGGAATTGACCGGTACGTATTTGACGGAAGAGCCGAATTTCTTGAGCGCCGCGATATTCGAAAAACTGGCGGGCGGTCCCATATAAGTGATCTTAAGCGGTTTTTCCAGCGCCAGCGACCCTGACATGATCTCGCGGTATACCGCCTTTAAGGTCTCGTCGGAGATGGGGCCCTTATTCTGCTTCTCTATCCGCTCGTATACGACTCTTTCCCTGTCCGGCGAGTAGACGCTCTTCTTACTCTTTGCCTTCAACCGGCCTATCTGAAGGCTCAGCCGGGCTCTCTGGTTGAGCAACCGTATTATCATCGAGTCCAGCCGGTCTATTTTCCTGCGCAATTTTTCCAGTTCCATCCTCCGCCTCCTTTAAACCCGTATCCACCTCGCTTAAGTCTATATCCGCTTCTGTAAATTCCGATAGTTTCGGCAACTCAGATAGTGAATTCAAGCCGAACCTCTCCAAAAATTCTTTTGTCGTCCCGTAAAGTATCGGCCTGCCCGGCGCATCCTTTCTTCCCGTTATCCTTATCAATAACCTGTCCGATAATGTATTGACCACACCGTCGACGTTGACCCCGCGTATATCCTCGATGTCCGCTTTTGTTATCGGCTGCCTGTATGCGATTATCGCCAGCGTCTCCAAAGCGGGCTTCGTCAATTTATCCTTGGACTTCGCCTTGTAAAATTTCTTCAGGTATTCCGCGAAGACCGGCTCTGTGACCATCTGAAAACCGCCGGCCACCTCGTAAACCTTAAAACTCCTGCCCAGCGTCTCGTACTCGGCCTTAAGTTCCAATATAAACGCCCTGACATCCTTCGAATCTACCTCGTCCAAGACCTCTTTTATCTGGTCAATCCCTATCGGCTTCTCGGACGTAAACAATATCGCTTCGATTATACGTTTGGCTTCAGCTCTGTCCATCTTGCGTGGTGCCCTCTGTCTCAGAGATGCCCGCCTTCAATTTGGGCTTGACGTTATTCGCATTACGGACGACCTCTATCTCGCCGAACAACTGCCGCTGCCTTACGAGGATTTCTTTCTGCCTTATCAATTCCAGCAAAGCCAAGAATGTAGCTATCATCTCCAATTTGTTCTTAGACTTCCCGAATATCTCCCTGAAGTTTACCACGGGCCTTTCAGCCAGAAGATGAATAAGGCCATGGATTTTTTCCTCTACAGTAAATTCATCCTTTACTATTTCTAAAAATGTCTCCCTTGAGACCGACTTCAATATCGTGGAGAAGGAGTTTATCAGGTCAAATATCGAGGCCTCGAAATACGGGCCCGCGCTCTGGTCTATGTACTGGGCC